>NZ_NIQC01000001.1 GCF_002216005.1 Natranaerobius trueperi | reverse complement strand
GCCCGATAGTGCTCTATGACTATCAGACAACTAGAGCCAGTAAGCATCCCATTAAATTTTTAAAAGGGTTTAAAGGGTATCTCCATGTTGATGGTTACCCCGGTTACAACGACATACCAAATGTTAGCTTAGTAGGTTGCTGGAGTCATGCCAGGCGAAAATTTGACGAGGCTCTAAAGGCACTGCCAAAAGACAAGCAGAACGCCGATGTGGCTTCTCGTCAGGGACTTGAATACTGTAACAAGTTATTTGCCATAGAGCGTGATATCAAAGATAAATCAAAAGAAGAGCGTTACAAAATTCGGCACGAGCGTAGTTTACCAGTACTTAAAGAATTCGGGACCTGGCTAGAAGAACAAAAATCTAAAGCTTTACCTAAAAGTGCATTTGGAAAAGCTATCTCTTACTGCCTAAATCAGTGGAAAAAACTAAATACATTTTTAGAAGATGGCAATTTAGAACTAAATAACAACAGAGCTGAAAGGTCTATAAAGCCTTTTGTCATAGGTAGAAAGAACTGGATGTTCGCTAATACACCTAAAGGAGCTAACTCTAGTGCTTTAATTTATAGCATTATTGAAACAGCCAAAGAGAATGAACTTAATCCATTTAATTATTTACAGTTCTTGTTTGAAAATTTACCTCAGATTGACATCAACGACCAAGAAAAATTAGATAAATTTTTACCTTGGTCAGAATATCTACCAGGAAACTGTAAGCTGCAAAAAACTCAAAGCAAATAGCAAAAGTCAGTTATAACAGGCACTCCCACTTATTTATTTAATGAGATGGGAGTTTTTTATTAAATTAATGTGGGTACTATTTGACGCTCACGTATCAAACACCATATCTTTATATTTTAGTCTAACTCAAAATTTGGGTTTAGATCCTTTTTAGTCATAGTGACATTTTCACAGAACATTCTTAGGGTGACAATATCACAGAACAACTACAGTACTTAGTAAAAGTCATTGACACAACGTCTACAATGCTATATTATTAAGTTAACAGAGCCCACCACGCCTCTTAACAATGCGGACCAGGGTGGGACGTTTTATTTCTGGAGGTAACAATGTGTAATGATGATTATAAAAACAGGATTAAAAAGCCAACTACTTTTAAAGAACAAGTCAATATATTAAGAAACAGAAACCTCATAGTTGACGACGAAGAGCAAGCTGCAGAAGTTCTCAGCAGAATTAATTACTATCGACTCAGTGCTTACATGCTCTCCTTTAAGACTAATGATAGGTTTTATGAAGGAGTTTCTTTTAGTGATGTTCATAACCTGTATGAATTTGACAAAAAATTTCGCAATATGATAATAAGTATATTAGAACCAATTGAAATTGCTTTTAGGACTCATATAGCATATTTAATTGCTCACAAATATGGATCTATAGGATATAAAAACCAAGATAATTTTAGAAATGCAGATTATCATAGTGGGATGCTACAAAAATTTCAAGAAGAGATAGAACGAAGCGACGAAATTTTCGTGCAACATCACAAATCTGCCTACGGGGGCGTTTTTCCTATTTGGGTGGTTATTGAATTAGCTTCTTTCGGATTGTTATCAAAAATTTACAGCAACCTTAAAGAAAAAGACCAAGACGAAAATAGCCGGTATTTACTATAATACAAAAGGTGAGTATGTCAAAACATGGTTATATACTCTATCTGTTTTTAGAAATATATGTGCTCATTACGGAAGATTGTATGATCGCAAGCTAAAAATAACTCCAAAACTATTTAGAAGGGATAGAAAAAGAGGAATAAGAAACGATACAGTGTTTTCTGCTCTTTTTGTTGCCGGGCGACTATCAAAGGATAATGATGAATGGGGAAATTTTGTGACAAGTCTTTCAGCTTTAGTTGAACGATATGAAATAGTAGATTTGAACTTAATGGGATTCCCTATACAATGGGAGGGAGTTCTACGAAAGGGCATTTCATAGCAACCAAATTGCTTTCATAAAACTCACACAGGCAAAAGTGTTTGTGTTTTTTTAATGTCTAATGTCAATTATCTTATTTATCTATGGGGTACATTTTAATTGGGTAGCTCTTTTTATTTAAAAAGATTACAAATTAGTGCTAAATGGATTTGGGATAGAAAACCTACGGTTAATTTTACTTTAAGAGAGATCTCAAGGGGGAAGGTGAGTTTTCAGGTATCTACACCTCATAAAAAACCACCTTTCGAATTTGAAACAGATGTAGATGATGAGTTTATAGATAGAGATAGACAGTATTTTACAAGTTAAAATAGAGCTATGTTAGAGTTGTCTATTGATAAAGAGATTAATGAATTTGATCTTTTTTGATACTATTGGTAATGTTAGTAGTTTGGCTATTACTATTAAAAATAGATATCTTAAGTAAAAAAAAGAGCGGTTGTATTCAGTTTTATATGAGTACAACCGTTTTTATATGTGAGCGTCAAATAGCATCACATAACATCAATCTTACGTTTAAGTTTAAACTCAGAAGGATAGAGTAGACCAAGGAAGTTTTTAAGCAATAGATGATTGGTCCGTGAGATCAATATTAGGTAAGTCCAGCTCACTATCCATTTCGAAAGCCGCCCCAACCACAATTACCATATTGAGGTATTAATCTAATCTTGACCTGAGAAAATAGGGATGAAACTAGCTAGTAAATTTATTAAGAGAGATACCATTTACACAAAATTCAGGACATCCTCAACTTGTGCTTTTTGGTGAGTCAATTATATTATTCGTTTCTTTTAGGTATTTTATTCTTCAAGTCTTGCTGTTGAAATACCAAGGACACCAAATAAGAGGACGATTATTATAGTTAAGTAATTCATAAAAGCATAAGGTAAATATTCAAATGCGGATATACCTAAAGCTCCGTAGATGAAAACACCGCAAGTGTTCCAGGGGACTAGTGGAGCTGTAAGTGTCCCAGCTGCTTCTAAAGTACGTGAAAGTTGTTTTGGATGTAGGTTTTTTTCCTTGTAAGCTGGTGCGTACATTCGTCCTGGTACAACTACCGATATATATTGTTCAGGCATTACTAAGTTACTAAAAATACCTGTTGCTGCAGTAGTAGTCATTAGACCAGCTTCGCTTTTAACTTTACTTAGTATAAAGTTGACTATTGCTTTTAATTGTCCAGTTTTTTCAGTAATTCCTCCAAACATCATGGCTATAATTGCTAAGGAAATAGAATACATCATACCTGTTAAACCACCAGTTGTTAAAAGTTCATCAATTTCTTCTACACCTGTTTCACTTACATAACCATCATAACCAGCATGTAGTATATCGCCAAAGTTTATACCAGGTTGAAAAATTACTGTTAGAAACATTCCGAGGATAATACCAAGGGTTATACCAGGAATAGCAGGTACTTTTTTAGCAATAGCTACTATAACAGTAATAGGGGCTAAGAATAATATAGGTGAGATTGTAAAGTCTCTTGAAAGGCCTTGTTGAATTTGATCTATTGTTGATAGATCTGCAGTACCATCCACATTAAATTGAAAACCTAAAAATAAGAAGATACCTAAAACAATTACATAACTTATACTAGTAGTTATGAACATATGTTTTATGTGAGTAAAAATATCAGTCCCAGATACAGCAGGAGCTAGGTTAGTGGTATCAGATAACGGGGACAATTTATCCCCAAAGTATGATCCAGATATAATAGCACCTGCAGCCATGGGAGCAGGAATTCCAAAGCCAACACCGATTCCCATAAGTGCTATACCCATCGTTCCAATAGTTCCCCAAGAAGTCCCTGTTGCTAAAGCTGTTATAGAAGTGATAATTACTGTAGCAAAAAGAAATATTGATGGTGAAAGAATTTCTAATCCGTAATATATTATAGTTGGTACTATACCGCCTAAGATCCAAACGCCAATTAGTACACCAATAATAGCAAGGATAATTACAGCTTGTAAAGCAAATGTTATTCCTTCTATCATTCCATTTTGAATTTCATCCCAATTAAATCCTATTTTAGCCGCAACTAATGCTGCAATTAAAGTTCCTAATAGCATCGGAACGTGGGGATCAGCTTCATAAACCCCAATACTAATAGACATGATGATAATTAAAGTTCCAAAAGTGAATAAAGCTGGCTTTAAATTAGCAGTTTTCAAAACTTACACCTCCTAAAAAAATAAATTGAACATGTTAACTTCGCTAACCTAAATCGAAATATTACAAATTTTTTAAAAATTGTAAAAATATCTAGGTTAAATACTAGTATACAGTAAAGACTGGACTTGAGTCAATATATTAGCACAGTTTTAACTAAAATGTGTCCAAAAATCGATAGTAAAGTAAGAACTTTATTAAATTATATGCTTAAGATATAGAGAAAATAATTAGAAATTAAATTATTAAGGATATAAAAATAACCCAAGCAAATTACTTGGGTTATCTGATATGCTTAGTTCTATAATCAAGGGGTGACATGCCTTCATATTTTTTAAAGATACGGCTAAAGTAGTGTTGGCTTTGATAGCCGATCTTGAGTGCTATTTCATACATTTTAACCCCAGGCATATCTTCTTTTAGTAGTTCTTTTGCTTTTTGTATTCTAACTCGAGTTAGGTATTCTTTGAAAGAATAGCCGAGCTCTTCTTTCATAAGTGAACTTAGATAACTTTTATTTGAATTAAAGGTTTGTGCTATTTTTTCTAATGATAGTTCAGGTTTGTAGTAATTATCTTGTATGTGTTCTGTAATCTTTTGTACTAAGAGTGAATAATTGTTGTTTTCATTGGTATTTGTGTTTATTTCTAACTCTGGAAACTCTCTACGCAATTCTTTATCAACATGTTCGAGTGTTTTAAAGAAATCAGTTTTTGGTACAGGTTTTAATAAATAATCAAATACCTGTAGCTTGATTGCTTCATGGGCATATTCAAAGTAATCATAACCAGTTACCATAACAAAGATAGCTTTTGGATTTTTAGATTTAATTAATTTAGCTAATTCTAGACCATTACATTCAGCTATTCTAATATCTAAGAAGTAGAGGTGTGGACTTTTTTTATCTGTAAGTTCTAGTGTTTTTTTACTATTAGATGCTGAGCCTAAAAATTTGAAAGGATGTCCATATTCTTCGATCCATCTTCTAAAACCTCTACGTATTTTTGGTTCATCATCAACTACTACTACCTTCCACATATTAGTCCTCTCCTTTCACTAAAGGATACCTAATAGTAACTTTAGTAAAACCCTTTTCTGCATCTATGTCTAGGCCATAGTTATTTCCATATGCAAGCTTGATTCGCATATTAGTACTATATAGGCCAAACCCGATATCTTCACCTGGTTTTTCATTTGTCTTTAGGGCAGTTTTTATTTTTTGTAATTTATCAGAAGATAAGCTAGCTCCATTATTTTTGATAGTTATTACTAGATCATTATCTTCTTTTGTTAGTTCAAGGATAATTTCACAAGTAGAATAGTTATGATTTTTAGAACCATGTAGAATAGCGTTTTCTACTATGGGTTGTAAAATAAGTTTTAGGATATTGTAGCTTACTATAGCCTCATCATACTTTACTTGATAGTTTAACATATCTTCATATCTTGCTTTTTGTAGGCGTAGATAACTTTCTATATGGTCAAGTTCTTTTTCAATGGTAATGTATTCATTACCTGAATCTAAACCTATACGATAGAATGTACTAAGCTCTTCTAATAGTTCAACAGCTTCTTGTGAGTCATCTTCTAAGATAGACCATCTGATAGTATCTAAAGTATTATATAAAAAATGTGGTTTTATTTGTGATTGTAGTACTTGTAGTTCAGTTTTACGTTTTTCTTGATGCTCTTTTTCTAATAGAGTAATAAGTTTTTTTATTTTTTTGATCATATTATTAAAACCAGCACCTAAATGGCCGATTTCATCCTTTGTGTCATAGTCAAAGGTTACATCTAAATCACCTTGTTCTGCTTTTTTCATCAATTTTCGTAAATGTGTGATGGGGTTTGCAATTGATGAAGATAAGACAAGGGAGATTATAATTAATACAGCTATAATAATTCCACCAAATGCGATCACGGTAAACATTAGTTGATTAGTATCTTTGGTCATTTCAGACTTAGAAAAATCAATTCCTAGGGACCAGCCGTCTGTATTTGGAATGGGGGAATGAATAACTATTCGTTTTTCATCTTGAGGTGTTTTAATGGTATGAATACCTTCTTTACCATTAAGCATTTTTTTACCTACTTTATCAAAGCCTTCATAACCAATTTCACGAGACTCTAGTACATTCATGGATTCAGATATTCCGTGTGGTGTTTTAGTAAAGATATTCCCACTACTGTCCTTAATCCATGCTTTACCATTATACATTTCAATCTCTTTTGCTATCTGTGATAATTTATCTAAATAGATAGCTCCATTTAGATAACCAATTGTATTATTATTTAAACCTTTAATAGCATGGTTAATAACTATAATTGGCTCTTCATTTGAATGGGATATGATAGGATCACTTATCACATAATCTAGTTCTTTTGAGTTCATTTTTTTAAAGTATGGTCTATTAGATATATCAATATGGGTATCATTTGTTACCCAAGCTTGTCCATCTAAATCAACAACAGCAAAAGATTCAAAGTCTTCTTTATGAAGATTATCCATACGTCTCATAAATGGTTTTACCTTATCTTCTTCCATAGATATTAGGGTCTTTGTTTCAGTTAAGATTCTAATTTCACAGATGCGTTGTTCTACCCATTCACCTAACTGTTCTGATCTAGCTGTGACAACTTGTTGGTTTAGGTCTTTAGTTAGGGGTATGTTAGTACTAGCTATCTGGTTTTTAATTACAAGTACCAATAGTAAGATAATAATAGTTGTAGATGATCCAAAGTATAATAATATCTTACTTCGTAGTGTTTTCAAATTAATTCCCCCATAACTAACAAGATCTCTAGTTAATTATATCTAAAATCGATTTAAAAAAACAGTAATCCCTATGATTTCATAGGGATTACTAAAAAATGTTATTTAGCTGCGTTTCCTCCTGCAATTCTACCAAATACAATTAAGTCTGCAATGGCATTACCGCCAAGACGGTTAGCGCCATGAATACCACCAGTAACTTCTCCTGCAGCATAAAGTCCTTCAATTGGTTCTCCATCTGTATCAATAACTCTAGCTTCTTCGTTTATTTTGATTCCACCCATTGTGTGATGGATAGCTGGTGCTATCTTTTGGATGTAATAAGGGCCTTCTTTTAGTTCTAATAGAGCACCACGACGGTTAAAGTCTTCATCTTCACCTTGTCTTGCATATTCGTTGTACTGTTCAATAGTTTCTGTTAACTGTTCAGCATCAATATCAAAGAACTCAGCTGCTTCTTCGATTGTATCAGCTTTTACGATTTGATCTCGTTTCTTTAAGTCTTCAAACTCTGTCATGTAATTGTCCATATTACTATTTTCTTTTATATGGTTGTCCCACATTAAATAACCTACAGAATCAGTTTGGTCTAAAATAGCTTCTGAAACAACATCACGGCGTTCAAGTTCTTCTACAAAGCGTTCCCCTTCTTTATTTACCTTAATAGCTCCATCAAATCTTGTGTCTGCTACATAAGATAGATGACCTGTTTGGGTATCACAAGCAGGATAAGTTTGGATAAACTCCATATCAACTAAGTCTGCACCAATCTCTTTTGCCATTAAGATACCATCACCTGTAGAACCAGCTTGGTTAGTAGTATTATATCTATCATCAATTTCTGGGTTATATTCTTGAGTCATATCAATATTTGCACCAAACCCACCTGATGCTAATACTACACCATCTTTTGCTTCGATAGTTGCTGTTTCACCTTTATGATCTTCTGCTACTACACCAACTACACTACCTTCTTCATCAGTTACTAGTTCTGTTACTTCAGTGTTATACTTAATAGGTATATCATCAGCTTTCGCTCTTTCTGCTAGGCTACTAATAATTTCTTGGCCAGAACCACCTACTGGATAAAGTGCTCGAGCTACTTCATGTCCACCAAAGTGCATTAAATAATCGTCGATAAATTCTACACCTACATAGTCTCTCATCCATTCTCCGTCTTCTGTTACATTTTCAGCAAGTGTTCTTACAAGATCTTCGTCTGCTTCATGGTCGCCACCTGCTAGGGTGTCTTCAACAAATTGTTCTACACTATCATCAATATCTAAGTTATCTTGTACCCAAGAGTTAGGAGCATTAAACTCTCCTCCTGATACTAGGGTGTTACCACCAATAAATGGCATTTTTTCAAGTACTACAACATCTGCTCCTTGTGCGTTTGCTTCAATTGCTGATACTAGACCAGCACCACCGCCACCAACTACTACAACATCATAGCTAGAGTCTGATATTTCAGAAGCGTTGTCCACTTCAACAACTTCTCCTTTAAAGTAATCTTCAGCTCCTGCTTCTTCTAATGCAGCCTCAACTGCTCCAATTAAACCAGAGCTTGTTAAAGTAGCACCTGAGATAGTGTCTACATTAGTATTGTTGTTTTCAATGATAGCTGGGATGATTTCTTCAAAAGCTGGATCTGTTAAAATTTCAGTTTCTTTGTGTGATAAAACTTCAATATCTGAGATTTCTTCATCTTCAACTGTTACCTCTACTTCAATATCTGCATTGTGTCCATATGAAGATCCTGTGTAAGTTCCATCTTCAAATGATAGTTCTGTTTCTGCTACTTCTTCATCGCCACCGCATCCTACTGAAAGTGTGAATAGTAGAACAAAGCTTAACATGAGTAGTAGTAAACTTCTCTTTTTGAACATAAAAGCCCCTCCTCATAATCTTGTTATTTGTTTCTCTTCTTATTATACATTAAACTGTCATTTTTGTATTTGCACAAATTTCAGTTTTTTTGTCTTTTTTATAAAAAATTTTTTGAATAATGTCTATGGCAAGTAACCCCATCTCGCTACATAAAAGGGTAGTTATACATACAGTTATCTACTTTGCTTGGAATATGTGAATTATATTACTTACAAGATGCTTATTTGAATCAAATGAAAAGGAAACGCGTAAGTTATATGATAAAGAACTTGAGAAGTTTATTAATATACTATCTTTATCTTCGATAACTTCTACAGAAAAATCATCATCGAAAAAAAGTCAAAAAATTATCTTTTCGCTATATGATGGTCAAAAGGAAGAACAAAATCAATCTATATTTATGCAAAAAGTTTACGAAACCTTATTACAAAAAATTCGGACAAAATTGATATTGTGCTTGAGAAACAATCAAATGTGATCACATCTAAACTCTATCATGATGATAGTCATCCTCTGGGTTATTTCAGAGCAACTAAAAGTATTCAAGTCAACGGTTATAATCTCTTAGTAGGGGTAAAATGTAATAGAGAGACAAAGTTTAAAGAAATTGGAAAACTTTTTGATATATTAGAAATAGAAGATCCAGACAAAATTTTGCAAATATATAACGAGGAACTACCGTCTATAAGTGAGTATACTAAAAACTCAAACTAAAAAACCCCAAAAAGACTATAACATTGTTATTGGGTTTTCTATGAAAAAAGCGCTTTCTAAACACTAATTGTGGTTAGAAAGCGCTTTTTATTATAGTTGGTTTTCACTAAATTCAAAGAGCTCAGATAGAGAGTATAGATCATTCTTTTTGATATAGAGTAAGATTAATTCATAGAAAAGTTTGTAATTTGGGTTATTTTTAATAAATTCTTGTATTTTAGAAGCAAGAAAGACTAATTTATCCTTTTGATCTGATTCTAAATAAATTTTTATGCAATCTTTAATTACTTTATAAAACATTTCATTGTCATTTTCTTGATAAGCTCTTTCTAAAGCTTTATTTAAATAGTACTCTCCTTTATCAGATTCTTTAAGTAACTGATATGATAAAAAAAGCTCATGAGCTAGTTTTTTATCTACATATTGATCTCTAACTTCTGAAGCTAGTTTAGCTAGATTTTCTATATTTTGTGACTTTCTTTCTAGTTTTAATAAATGTTTATAGATATCTAGTGCCATACTAGAGTTAGGATCTATTCTTTGTAATAGAGTATATAAGATGGTTTTTGATTTTTTCACAGCTCCAGTTTGTTCATAACAGTAGGAAAGAAGGTAAGTACAATCATTAGTAAATTCTAAACCTTCTGATTTATAGTAGCTTTCATCTTTTAAAACCCAATCTAAAATTGAAATACACATAGAATAGTCTTCTACTTTTGCATGGGCCCAAGCTTTATAGAAATAAAGACTAGTTTTTTGATTTTCGTCTAAATCCTCGGAAGCTTGTATAGTAATATCTATAAGTTTAAGAGATTTTTCGATATAATCTCGTTCTAAAAGGTTTGTTATAAGGCGTTCAGTAAGGTCATAAAGTTTATCCTTATGATATGTAGAAAAGTATGTACAATTTTCATGAGCTCTTATGAGGTAGAAATATTCTAAATTTAGTTGGTGGATTGATCGGTAGTAGTTAGCAAATAGTTCATAGAAAAGGATTTTTTTATCTTGTAAATTAAATTTTCTAAGGTTTTTTTCTACTTGATTAATTTGGTCTTCACTAATTGATAATGAACCATCTTGATAATCTTTTTCTAACTTCCTATAAACAGCATTTAGTTCTTGTTTTGTTTCAAAACGTTCACCGGTATAAAAATCATATGTATCAACCCATCTAATAAGAGAATAATTTAGTAGTTCATTCATGTTATTAGCTATTAGAGAAGCAACATCTTCATTTAAGGGAGTTTTATTATTTTCGATTAAGCTGATTAGATTTCTAGTGATCTTATTACCGGTTATATCTTCTTGATGTAATCCAGAAGTTTTTCTAATAATCTTTAAGAGCTCTCCTGGAGTTTTTTCTTTATACATCTAATACACCACCTTAAAAATAGTTAGTAATACTGTTCTCTATTTATGAATAAAGTCCTTCAGTTATTTTCTTACATTTTAATTTTAATACGTTAAAATTTTAATGTGAAAACCTAAACTTTAATTATAACATTTTTTTTAATATAATTGAAGGATATAATAAAATGATCACGAATGATGTTATATCAACCTATATTTTAATGATCTGTTTAGGGGGGAGACTATGATTTATTTAACTGGATCACAACTTAGTTTTGAAGAAATAGAGCGGGTTATGATAAAAAAAGAACAGGTAGAGCTTAGCACTAAAGCCCGTGAGGATATTGTAAAAAGTAGAAAACTTATAGACGAATTAGTAGATAATGAAGAAACAGTTTATGGTGTTACAACTGGTTTTGGTAAGTTTAGTGATACTGCTATTTCAACAAAGGATATTAATGCCCTACAAGAAAACTTAATTTTAAGTCATGCAGCTGGAGTAGGTGAACCCTTTAGTGAAGAAATAGTTAGAGGTATTATGCTCCTTAGAGCAAATAGTCTCTCAAAGGGACATTCAGGTGTAAGACTTGAAACAGTCAAACTATTATTAGATATGTTAAATGAAGAGATTCACCCAGTAATCCCTTCTCAAGGTTCATTAGGTGCTAGTGGTGATCTTGCACCCCTAGCTCATATGGTTCTAGTAATGTTAGGAAGAGGAGAGGCCTACTATAGAGGTGAAAGATTACTAGGTAGTGAAGCTTTGAAAAAAGCTGGTTTACAACCAATAAAACTACGTGCAAAAGAAGGACTTGCTTTAATTAATGGAACTCAAGCAATTGCTTCAGTCGGAACTTTTACATGGCTTTCGATGAAAAATTTATTAAAAGTAGCTGATATAGCTTGTGCTATGACTGTTGATGCACTAGAAGGTATTACAGATGCGTTTGATGAAAGGATCTACAAACTACGTCCTCATCCTGGTCATAGAAAAACTGCAGCTAACTTACGTAAATTAGTAGTTAATAGTGAGATAATTGAAAATAAAGAACACCCAAGGGTACAAGATGCTTATACCTTAAGGTGTGTTCCACAAATTCATGGTGCATCAAAAGATGCTCATAGTCATGTAGGAGAAGTGTTAGAAAGAGAGATAAATTCTACTACAGATAATCCACTTATATTCTCAGAAGATGGTGACATTATCTCTGGTGGTAACTTTCATGGTCAACCACTTGCTTTACCAATGGATTATTTAAGTACCTCAATATCTGAAATCGCAAATGTTTCAGAAAGAAGGGTAGAAAGGTTAGTTAACCCAAACCATAATTTTGGACTACCAGCTTTTTTAATTGAAGAGGGTGGAGTAAGTTCAGGGTTTATGATCGCTCAGTATACTGCTGCATCTTTAGTAAGTGAAAACAAAAGCTTAGCTCATCCTGCAAGTGTTGATTCCATACCAAGTTCAGCAAATCAAGAAGACCATGTTAGTATGGGTACAATAGGTGCTAGAAAGGCTTTATCTATCTTAAAAAACAGTCAAAAGGTTCTTTCAGTAGAGCTACTATGTGCTTGTCAGGCTTTAGATCTAAGAAAACCAAGAAAACCAGGTAAGGGTACTAAAAAAGCTTTTGAAATTATTAGAGAAGAGATACCGTATCTAGATCAGGATAGAGAAATTTCACCTGATATAGAAAAAGTAGCAGAGATTATTGCAAGTGGAAAATTAGTAAAAGCTGTAGAAGAGGTTGTCGGTAAATTAGAGTAGTCAGGGGGTTCCTTGGCTACTTTTTTCATTGAATGGTATTTTATTTTAGATAAGTTGACACTCCACACGCCAGACTGTCTAACAATTAATTAAAAACCATAACATAATGCCTTTTTGCGGTATATTACTCTAAAAATAAAAAAATGCAATTTTTGAAGGTAGTACTTGGTTGAAGAGCCTTACCAAATCCCTGACTCCCATGATATTAATCAATCTTTTTAGATTATAAGCAAGGCTAATAAACCCTGCTTCAGCATTTACAGAGTTTAGCCCTCTTGTTAAAAAATATGTATATCCAAAAGATTTTTTGATAGTTCCAAAAGGGTGCTCAACTATCGAGCCCCTAAGTTTGTAGAGGTCCTTTTTCTTAATTGTATTTTCATGTACTTTATCTATAAACTCTTCATCTTCAAATCTTGCTATAATTCGTCCCGCTTTTGCTGATGTACATTCGGATTTATTTCCACAATCCATGTAGTCCTTACACACGTAACGTCTATAGTTTTTCCTCTGTTCTTTCCGTTCCATTTAAACTCTAGTGGATAACCTAATGGGAATCTATAAATATCTTATATTATCATTTAAGTGAATTTCCTTCATAATAGGAAAAGTCGCAGCAAAAAGTACTGCGACTTTCGTGTTAAACTATGTAAATACTTTTGTTTCAACTTCATAATCTTAATTAGTAATCAATTTAGCAAAGTCTTCTATATTTATACCATAGAAGTAGTCCCATAAATTAATATCTTTTAATGCATTTTCTATACTTGTTTTTTTATAAGTCTGATTACATAAAAACTCTTCTAATTCGCTAATATCTCTTCTTGTGAAGAAATCACCATAGATTTTACAATCGATGATCTTTCCTTTTTTAACATTTAATTTGACATTTATTAACCCACAAGAAAATTTATCTGTCTTACTTATCTCAAATTTCGGAGACTCTCCCCAGTTCCAGTCCCATTTACTAAACTTTTCTTCTGCTCTTTTATAAACATCTTCTAGTTCTTTATCCGTTAGTACATATTCGTCAATTCCAAGGGTATGTGACATATAACTTAAAAGATGATTTTTTAGTTCATAGATTGACATATCTTTATCTAAATAGTCTTTAATATTTGCTACTCTACTTTTAACTGACTTAACACCTTTTGATTTTATTTTAAGATCATTAGCTTTTAAAGCTTTACCTAAATTAGACATTTCAGAGTTAAAAAGTAAAGTACCATGACTTAAGATTCTTCCTTTACTATAATACTGTGCATTACCTGATATTTTCTTTTCATCTACTAATATATCATTTCTTCCTGATAGTTCTGCTTCTACCCCTAGTTCATTAAGTGCATCTATTATTGGTCTAGTAAACTTTTCAAAATTATTAACATCTTCTCTATCAGCTGGTTGTACAAAGGAAAAATTTAAGTTACCTTCATCATGATAAACTGCTCCTCCACCTGAAATTCTTCTAGCAACAACAATACCATTTTCATCTACAAAGTCTTTATTTATCTCTTCTATAGTATTTTGATATTTACCAACAATTATGGATGGTTTATGGATATAAAAAAACAAGTAGCTATCTTCTGGTGCCTTATTCATTAAATATTCCTCAAGAGCAAAATTATAATAGGGAGTTTTCCAATCAGTTTTAATATATTTCATTTAATCACCTCTTATATATAATTATCTAATCTTTATTATATAAAAAAATTCAAAATATTGAAATAAGAAAAAATGAGGACTTTTAACATAGTAGGGTCTATCGCAATTTATAGACCCTACTCTAGTGCTATCTTGACTTCGTTATTTTCTTTAAAGTTATACCCAGCTGTTAAACTAATATAAACTTTCTTTTTTTATAATCTCTATCGTCTTGTATAGTTATAAAACTACTACTTTCATCTTCTCCATTAACCTTTATCCCATTTAATATGAGACTATTTGGGACTTTAAAACTGATCTTACCCCGAGAATCTACATCTGTAATCTCAAGCTCTTCACCCATACAATCAATAGTTTTAGGATATTTTTCATCAATATCTATAGTTATATCTTTATCATTTTTCTTTCCTACTTTCACATCATTAATTCCAAGGTATAACTTATCACTTTCTTCGAAGTATACAGAAGAAACAAAGTAATCAAATAAAGATTTATATTGTTCAAAACTAATAATTATAGTATAATTAATAAATAAAATCAAAAAAATAAACTCCTATAATCACTAAAGAGATTATAGTTTTACCAATTTGGTTATTTTTTCAATTAGGTTTCTTTAATAAGACATAATAGATCTTTTATATTTACGTTATTCAATTAGTTTTGAGAATTATTGGAATTTTCTGACTAATCTTACATATCATATAAAAAATCACTATGTAAAAAGGGGGGATAGAATGAAAGATAAGCTACAAAGCATTATAGACCAGAACAGAAAATGGACCAATTGTGGTCAAGTAGCATCCTATATCCCTGAACTTGCTAAAGCTGATCCAAACATACTTGGTATAGCAATTAATGATATTAACGATAAAGCAGTTCAAGCAGGTGATTATAATTATTATTTTACAATACAAAGTATCGTCAAAGTAATTATATTAATCTGTTTATTGATAGATGGAGGAGAAGATAAAATCTTTGATAAAGTAGGGATGGAACCTTCATCTGAACCCTTTAATTCAATACCAAAATTAGAGAGGACAGAGTCAGGGAAGCCACTAAATCCTTTTATAAATGCAGGCGCAATTGCATGTACGGATGCAGTGTTAGGCAAAAATTGTAAGGAAAAGTATGAAAGAATTGTGGCGATGTTAAAAAAACTCTCTAATAATCAAAACCTAAAAATTAATGATGCTGTATATAAATCTGAAAAGCTTACAGGACAAACCAACAGAGCAATTGCACATTATCTAAAAGGGGCTGGCTTAATCGATAATAGCGTAGAAGATGTCTTAGATGTTTACTTTAAACTATGTTCAGTAGAAATGGTTGTAAAAGATATTGCTAAAATCGCTTCGGTTATTGCTAATGGTGGTATAGCGCCATGGTCACAAGAAAAAATCATACCGACCAATGCAAACAAAATTATAAAAGCAATTATGACCACTTGTGGACTTTATGATTCCTCAGGATGTTTTGCAGTAAGAGTTGGTATGCCTTCAAAAAGTGGTGTCGGAGGCGGGATTGTATCTGTTGCACCTAATAAAATGGGAATAGCAGTTGTAGGTCCGTCTTTAGATCATCATGGGAATAGTATTGCAGGAGTAAAAGTTTTAGAAGAGCTTTCAAAATCAGAAAGATTAAGCATTTTTTTATAAAACCTAATGAAAGGAGAGGAGTTATATGGAATTTTTAGAAAATATCGTTGGTATAGGTAATGATTTATTATGGACTTATGTTGTAGTGATTTTACTAATTGTATTTGGTGTGTATTTTTCTGTATATTTAAATTTTCCACAAATTAGATTGATCGGTGACATGGGAAAGCTACTGGTAAGGGGCAGAACCCTTCCTGATGGCAAAACAGATGGGATATCATCTTTTCAAGCTTTAACTATGAGTATTGCATCTCATGTTGGCACAGGAAATATGGCAGGTGTTGCCATTGCTATATCTGCTGGCGGTCCTGGTGCAGTATTCTGGATGTGGATTATAGCACTAGTAGCTGCTAGTTTAAGTTTTGTAGAGAATATTTTAGCTCAGACGTATAAAGAAAAAGATGGAAATAGTTTCAGAGGAGGCCCTTCATACTATATGAAGAAAGCGTTGGGTCAAGAAAAAATAGGAATATTCTTTTCTGTACTCATAACGGTTTCTTTTGGATTAATTTTTAATTCTGTGCAAGCCAATACATTAGCAGATGCTATTGAAGGCACCTATGGCTTTGGTAATGCCATAGTAGGTGGTGCAGTTGCCCTGATTGTAGCGTTGGTCATATTTGGTGGTGTAAAGAGAATTGCTAGGGTAACAGAAATTTTGGTACCGATTATGGCAGTAATTTACGTAGGGATTGCTTTTGTCGTTATACTGCTTAATATAACTGCAGTACCACAGTTATTTGGTTCAATATTTGCAGGTGCTTTTGGATTTGAACCATTTGCAGGGGGCACCTTAGGTGCAGTTATCATGAATGGTATTAGAAGAGGATTATTCTCTAATGAGGCAGGCATGGGTAGTGCGCCCAATGCCGCTGCTACATCACATGTAAGTCATCCAGTCAAACAAGCCTTGATACAAGTCTTAGGTGTTTTTGTTGATACATTAATCATCTGTACATCAACAGCATTTATAATATTGCTTTCTGGAGAATTTGGCGGAGATTTAGTAGGGATCCAATTAACACAAGGTGCTTTGAGTTCACATGTTGGGGATTGGGGTGGTACTTTTATCACATTTGCAATTGTGTTCTTTACCTTTAGCTCAATACTTGGTAACTACTATTATGGAGAAACCAATATTCAATATTTAAGCTCAAACAAAGCTTGGCTGACGCTATTTAGATTTGCTGTTCTAGCAATGGTATTTATTGGTTCAATCGCTTCTTTAGGCCTTGTTTGGGACACAGCAGATATATTTATGGGTCTTATGGTAGTGGTGAATGTTTTAGTTATTGGTAAACTATCGAAGATTGCTCTAGTCGTTTCAAAAGATTACATCAGACAGAAAAAAGAAGGCTTAGATCCCGTATTTGTAGCAAGTAAAGTAGACGGAGTAGAAAATGTAGAATGCTGGGATGACCCTTCTAAAGAGAACAAGTAATAAATAAATATGGAGCTAATTAAGGGGCGGCATCTTAAAGATTACTCTTTGATGCCGCCTCTTAATGTTTTTCTCAAAAAGGTGCTAGCTAGGCGGTGAAAGTTGGCTTATAGTAGTTTAATGAATTGAGTAACATATAATTTTTAGAGGATTATTTTAATAAAAGTCGAAGTATATATATAATTACAGAAATTTTCAGACTATAACTAACTGAAGAAGGTGAGGTGTTATAGTTTCCTGTTTTTAGAATACTAAATTTATAGGGGGAGTTATTATGAGTGAAATTTTTAATGAAATTAAAAAAATGCATGATGAGTTTACAGAGATTAGAAGATACCTTCACAAATATCCAGAACTAGGTTTAGAAGAGTATGAAACAACAAAGTTTATTAAAAAAAAGTTAACTGAATACAATATTGATATCTGTTCTTATAATATTGAAACTGGTGTAGTGGCACTATTAGAAGGTGAACAAAATAAATCAGATAAAGTAGTTGGGTTAAGAGCTGATATAGATGCACTACCCATGACAGAAAAAACAGATCTAGAATATTCTTCACAAAATGATGGCATTATGCATAGCTGTGGCCATGATGGACACGCTGCCATTTTACTTGGTGTAGCAAAATACTTAAGTGAAAATAGAGATAAATTTTCTGGAAAGGTTAAATTCATTTTCCAACCAGGTGAAGAAACCCTAAAAGGTGCACAAACATTAGTTGATAACGGTGTTTTAAAAGATCCAAAACCTGATGTATTAGTAGGGCTTCACGGGGACCCCGACCTAACTGTTGGAAAGGTTGGTGTAAAGCCAAATGGCTTTATGGCTTCAGGTGATAAGTTTCATATAACAGTTAAAGGAACAGGTGGACATGGTGCTTATCCACATAGATCTTATGATCCTATTTTAGCTTCTTCTAACCTTGTAATGGCTCTTCAAGGTATAGTAAGTAGAGAGATAAATGCCCTTGATAGTGCTGTTATCTCTGTTTGTATCATAAATGGAGGTAATGCATTTAATATCATTCCTGAAGAAATAGAACTAAAAGGTACTGCTAGATGTCATACACCTGAAGTACGTAAACAAATAGAAGAAAAGATGGAGAGAGTCATTAAAAATGTTGTTAGTACCTATGGATGTGACTATGAATTTACTTATGAACATGGTGTACCAGCAGTTATTAATGATGAAGATACTACTGAAGAAGTTGTAAAAGCAGCAAAAGAAGTCCTTTCTCAAGATAGTGTAGTAGACATACCTGCAAGAATGGGCTCAGAAGACTTTTCAGTTTTATCAACTAATGTAGAGCGTTCTACATTTTTTAGACTCGGTATCACTAAACCAGATACTCCTATGGTAAGTCAACATAACGAAAAGTTTGATTTCAATGATGAAGCGATACCTTATGGGATGAGTGTACTAACTCAATTTGTTTTTAATCAGCTTTCTTAAAACAAAAAAACCCCCTTTAAAAAGTAAGGATTCGAGTTTTGAAGTAAACTCAAAAAACTATAAATTTCTCACATTAAAATGGCAGTTCTCTTCATGAGAACTGCCATTGTCTTTACTTGATTAACACCTATTCTCATTAAAAATATATAAGCATCAAACAGTATCATATGGCTTTAAATAAATCCATCTCATTAAATAAGTGAGAGTCACTGTTATATAGTTTTTACTATTCGCTTTAAGAAATGGTGCAAAAAAGAGCCCGATTTTTTATGCATCGGGCTCTACTCCTTTTCATATATATAAGAGTCGAGATTTTTAAGGGAGGGGATAAATATGCCTTTAATCGAATGTGTTCCAAATTATAGTGAAGGTAGAGATAAGGAGGTGATTGAAAAAATAGTAGCTAATTTTAAAGATAAAGATGGAGTGAAATTGTTAGATACATCACCTGATGAGGATCATAATAGAACTGTTGTAACTGTTGTGGGCGAACCTGAACCATTAGTTGAAGCAGTCCTTGGTTCTGTTAAGACTGCTTCAGAAGAGATTGATATGACACAACATGAAGGTGAACATCCAAGAATGGGTGCAACTGATGTGATACCACTAACCCCTGTTAAAGATATTACTATGGAAGAATGTGTTGATTTATCTGAAAAGTTAGCTGATGTTATCGGTTCTGAATTTAATATTCCTGTTTTTATGTATGAAGAGTCAGCTAATAGAAAAGATAGAAAGAATCTAGCTAAGGTACGAAAAGGTGAATATGAAGGTGTTAAAAAACGTATCAATGAAGATGGTGAACAGCCAGATTACGGACCTAAAAAGATGAATGAATCAGCTGGTGCAACAGCTATAGGCGCCAGAAAACCGTTGGTGGCCTATAACGTTAATTTAAGTACCTCAGATGTAGACATAGCTAAAAAGATAGCTAAAAATATTAGACAGAGAAGTGGTGGGCTAAAAAATGTTAAAGCCCTTGGTATATATTTAGACGATAGAGATGTGGCACAAGTAACTATGAACCTTGTTGATGTAAACCAAACTCCCCTATATAGAATACAAGAGCTTATAAAAATTGAAGCAGCTAGATATGGTGTGCACATAACTGATTGTGAGATTGTTGGATTGACACCAGTAGAGGCATTAATAGATGTAGCTAGATATTATCTTCAATTAGATAGCTTTGACTCAGAGCAGGTATTAGAGAACAGGTTATTAGAGTAGGGGGTAATAATATGACAAAACCTGATTTAGTTATATTAAATGCAAGGGAATTAGTTACACTAGAAGGGAATAGTTATAAACCTAAAACTAAGGAAGAACTTAAAAATATAGGTATTATAAAAGATGGTGCAGTTGTAGTAAAAGATGAAAAGATAGTAGCTGTAGGAAAAACAGACGAAATTATTAATAAAGTAAATATAACACCAAAAACTCGAGTTATTGATGCAAAGGATAAAACTGTGATGCCTGGGTTTGTTGATCCCCACACACATATTGTCTTTGGTGAAAGTAGAGAAAGAGAACTAGGACTAAGGATAAATGGTAGAGAGTATCTTGAAATATTAGAAGCGGGTGGAGGTATTTTAGGTACAGTAGAAAGTACAAAAAACAAACCAGAAATAGAGCTATATGAGTCTGCAAAGAAAAGATTAGATACCTTTTTAAAAGAAGGTGTCACAACAGTTGAATCAAAGAGTGGTTATGGTTTAGAGACAGAGACAGAATTAAAGCAGTTAAGGGTATCTAAAAAGTTAGGTAGAACACATCAAGTAGATGTTGTGAATACTTTTTTAGGTGCGCATGCAATACCTAAAGACTATAAAAGTTATCCCGATGCTTTTGTGGATTTAGTTGTGGATGAAATGCTACCTCAAGTTGTAGAAGAAGGATTAGCTGAATTTTGTGATATTTTTTGTGAAAAAGGTGTTTTTTCAGTAGAACAATCAAGAAGAGTACTTACTAAAGCAAAAAAAGCCGGGTTATTACCTAAAATTCATGCAGATGAGATAAACCCATTAGGAGGTGCAGAGCTAGCTGCTGATGTGAAAGCAGTTTCAGCCGATCACTTAGGTAAGGCAAGTGATCAAGGTATTAAAAGGATGGCTGAAGCGGGTGTTGTAGGAGTATTACTACCAGGTACACTCTTTTTCTTAATGAATGATGAATATGCTAGAGCAAGAAAAATGATAGAAGAAGGTGTACCCACAGCTCTATCAACAGATAGAAACCCTGGTTCTTCACCAACTGAATCTATGAGTTTTATTATCTCTCTTGCTTGTCTTAAAATGAAGATGTTACCTAGTGAAGCTATTAGTGCTGCTACTATTAATGCAGCCCATGCTATTAATAAAGCTGATAAAATAGGGAGTATTGAACGTGGTAAACAGGCAGATCTTGTTATTTTTGATATGCCAAATCATGAGTACCTACCGTATCATTACGGTATTAACCATGTAGAAACAGTTATTAAAAAAGGAACTGTTGTAGTTTAAAAAGAATACTCTTAAATAAACGGTGTGAACCTTTTTTAGAGGTTTACACCGTTTATTTTTTTAAGTATAAGGTTTTAGATAAATATGACTAATTATATGACTAGGGTCACTAATCATATTATCACCCCTTGTCTGTTATAGTTATTTATAGAAGGGCAGGAAAGCCCCTCTTGGATCACGTAATAATAAAGTAAAGGTGGCCATCTGGGGAAAGACCGATCACTCCTAGTCAGTGAGACTGCTTATAAAAGAACTGTCTTCCCCGGATACCATAAGTAGCAGGTACGGACTATAGAGAAGTCGTGCCTCGAGCACTGATGCTAGACAAGGCTTACCACTGCTACTAAATACCATTACCTTAAGGAGGTCTTAGATGTACTTTGTTGGGATCGATTGGGCTGATCTTGGGTTAGGATACTCATTGCTATGTGGGTAAATAAAGAGCCCTACAACGAAAGCAAGTTCATAAAAACTAGAGAGAAACACGCTGCTTAATTTAGTTTTTAAAAGAGCAAAATTTCAACTTTGGATTACTGTACCCCTAATTTCCAAAATTTTATAAGATTGTATCCTTTACATAGAAAATCTCTTATTATAGTTGACTCAAAGTTAGGAAGGTAATAAATTAATGTTTAGTATCTGTAAAACAATCAGAAAGGAGATAAATATATGAAAAAAATATTTAAGTGGATTTTAGTTGGAGTTCCAATTCTATTAATTATGGGTATTACATTTATAGTTGGAGGCAGCTATCTTGAGCACAGAGAATTACTAACCCAGGAAAAAGAAGACTATCCGGCACCCGGTACTATTGTAGAAATTAATGATAATGGTGATAAGTTACATGTTTATTCAGAAGGAGAAGGAAAAAAAACTCTTATTTTCATGTCAGGATTTGGAACTAGTTCTCCAGTATATGATTTTAAAGCACTTTATAAAAAATTATCAAATGACTACAGAATTGTTGTAGTAGAACGAGCTGGATACGGATGGAGCGATATTACATCAAGTTGTAGGGATATAGATACTGTTCTAGAAGAAACCCGTACTGCACTAGAGCTTTCTGGAGAAAGTCCTCCTTATGTTTTGTTTCCACATTCTGTGGCTGGTTTAGAAGCAATATATTGGGCTAATCTTTATCCAAAAGAAGTTAAAGCTATTATTGGCTTAGATCCTCTTACTCCAGATTATTATGAGAAAACAAAGGAAGACCCACCTCTATCACGTGTAATAACCCTGTTAGCACGTACTGGTCTTATGAGAAATCAACCTAATGTTTTTCGTGATAATTTCCCAGCTATGGAAAAAGGACATTTAACAGAAGAAGAAGCTAAGATTGCAGAAACTATTTTTTTCCGACGTGTCCAAACAAAAAATATGTGGGAAGAAGCAAGTTATTTGTCAGATAACTCTCAGACTGTTTCTGAATTTAAAAAACCTGACTCACCTTTTCATGTTTTCATTTCAAGTGAGAATGAAGAAAAATACTGGAGTGAGTGTTTAATTTCTTTTGCAGAAGAAACTGAAGGAGAACATTTTGTATTAGATGCAGGGCATTATATTCACTTAGATAAACCAGAATTAATTGCAGAGAAGAGTAGGGATCTTATTGAGAAAGCAACGAAAAATTAGATATTCACGTACTTAAGGCGGTAGCTATATTAATTGCTACCGCTTTAATATTATTTTAAGGGTTTTTAACTACATACTATTAACTTTCATTAAGTTAAAGTTTGCATTTATCCTACTTGTGTTAGATATTTATATCATAATGATATAAATATCTAACATTATATTATTTTTAGATAACGTAAGGGGGTATAAAAATGAAACCAAATAAAGTGAAATACATGGGATTGTTGGGGTTATTGGGTCTAATTGGGCTCTTTACTGGTAACTACGGTTTCTTTGGCTTTTTTGGTTTTTTCGGGATCTCCTCTCAAACAGATGATGAGCTTTTGAGAAAGAACATTGCGAAAGCTGGATCTAATGCCTTTATTGTAAGCAATATTTTACTAGTGTTATCAATCGTTGGAATTAGCGTAACAGAGACTATTGAATTTGCAGCTTTAATGATTGCTACCATATTTGTCATTCAGCTATTTGTATTTATCATTTCATTTAACTATTATGAAAAACGTGGTGATGTATAATGGAAAACATCACATTTAAATCAAGAATTAAAGAACTTCGAGCCCGGTATGATATGACTCAAGAGGAACTAGCAAAAAAGTTAATGTAAGGCGAGAAACTAAGATTCTAATACTTGATCTAATTTAAAACGATTAAAGAGACCTGTCAGGTGATCTGTTGAGGAAAGGTTTGTTAGCTCTTTATTTTTCTTATTTAATGTATCATATGCTTCCTGTATACATAATTCATAATAGCTTATAAGTACTGTGATGGCTAAGACTGCTATCACAATATTATATACAGAATCAGAAGTGAAATCTCCTTGGATCCGGGTCATTATAAATATAAACATATAACTTAAAAAACTAAATGTCACAATTCCACCTATTTTCCTCCCCAGTAGCAAATATACCACAGGAGGAACAGCAGCAATCCAATATAAAGCATAATCCTTATACTCTTCGATATTAAAATAAAGTATTAAAGTTAACACAAGGTTGAAACTCCCACACGCATGAATGCGTGGGATTTTCGGGTAGCTATGCGTCCTCAATTCATTTCTACTTTAGACAGCTCCCAAGTTAAGGGTATGCCAGTACCCTTCCCATACCAGTGCATATAGCAGTATAGGCTGATAGACTTTTGCTTACGCTACTCCATCTATCACAGGTGCATGGATGATGTTCATTCCTGCTACCCGATCTCGGTGGGTTTTAAAACCACATGAGCATTGATAGTTTCTGTCTTTTCATGGTTGCGATTTCTACATATGGGACAAGTTTGACTCGTATATTTTGGATCTACATATTCTACTGCTATACCTCTTAGTTTTGCTTTGTACTCAATAAATAATGCTAACCGGTAGAATGACCATGTATGTAGGTTCTTTTCGTTTTTACGGCTTGTTCTTGCCGTGTTTCGGATATTTGCAAAATCAACCACTTTACGGCTAATTTTATGATCTTGGTCTTTCATCCATCTTTGTTCTTTGTCATTTAAGGTTTTGATGGCATTTAACTTCTTGGCTTGACCTAGTTCAGAACGTTTTGACTTATATTTTCTGCGAATATACTTGTTTTGTCTTCCGTTTCCAATGAATTTTGTTTTTCCGGTACTTGTTACCGAAACAGCTGGAGCCTTCAATCCTAGATCTACTCCCATTACTGTATCAGTCTCTTTAGGTTTGGGTTCTGGTACTGTTACACATACTTGGGCGATCCATTTATCTGATTTTTTTGTGATGCGAAGTGTCCCTAATTTGTTTTTTAATAGATTCTGTTGGTACTCTGTTAAAATAGCTTTTACTGCAATCCGGTTTGATTTACCACTGATGTACACTGGAAATTCAATCGTGTTTTCTTTGTTTCCTATGATTTAATTGTATATGTTTTTGCTTTATAGTACAACTTTATTTTATTAAAAAAATAGGCTTTCATCCCATGATTGAAAGCATGGGCTTTTCGCCCTGATACTGTAATGGAACTTATATATTAGGTGGAACAGAAATGCTAGATAAAGATGCTGGTGGGATCATAGGAATAGTAAAAGCCGGACAAAAAGGGAATTCTTCTAAAAAGATAATTATCCAAGGGAGAACATTTATGGGCGGAGTTAGTGTTATAAATAATAACTCACATTAATATTAATGTGAGTTATTAACTATCTTGTTATCTAAATTTTACTGGTGGGCTATCTTTAGAAAGGGCTTTGAAAGTATAACCTTTTTTTTCTAACTTTGAGATTATTTCAGGCAATGCTTCTACTGTAGTATCTCGTGCAGAAGAATCATGCATTAAGATTACAGCATTATCAATACCTTTTGTTCCTTCTAATACATTGTCTACTATTTCGTGTTTACTTAAAGATGGTCTACTAGCATCTTTAGCATCTACATTCCAATCAAAATAGGTATATCCGTTACTATGAAGCTCTTCAATCACTTCACCTATTACTTGATTTCTTTGGTTTGAAAGACTTATTGACCCTCCTGGGAAACGCATAATCTGTGGCTTTTCATCTACCACTTCATATATTAACTGTTCCATGTTATTAAAATCTTTCATAAAAGCTTCTTTTGATTTATAAATATTCTTATATTCATGTGTAGAAGTATGGTTTCCTAAGGCATGTCCTTCATCTACAATTCTTTTGTACATTTTACGTCCATAGCTTGTATCATTTTTATTTACAAAAAATGTACCCTCAATATCTTCTTCTTTTAAGATATCTAAAATCTCTTTTGTATTCTGACTTGGACCATCATCAAAGGTGAGGTAAGCCACCTTTGATGATTCTTTTTCTTCTAAGGTTTCAATTTCATTTTTAAGGCGTTCTTTTTCTTTTTTAAGCCTGTCCATCTTCTCTTCATACTGTTTTAGTGTCTCTTCTTTGTCTTTATGTGATTCATTAATCTCTTCAAGTTCTTTAACTAAATCTTTAAGTTCTTTGATTTCTTGTTGTGCATCATTTGCAAATACAAGTTCTTTAGCATGTCCAGTTGCCATTATTAATAAAAAGGACGCTATTATAACTAGTAAAAGTTTTCTAAACTTGATTCGAAAGTATGGCTTTTTTTTAGTTTTGATTTTTTTCAACTATATCCTCTCCTATTTTAACTTTAGTAATATAATCTAGTATAAGATCATAACAAAATCGAGGGGGTAATTCTACCCCTCGATAAAACTAATTAAGATATTTGTCACTTACTAAAATATCAGAAATGATGTCAGTAGGTATCTCAAACTCTACTACCCCCATATATCCAGGAGCAACTTCGTAATCATTAAAAGAGATTACTAATTTGTTGTTTTCAGAAATATAAAAGCTTTGATCAGGTTCAATTTGTGTAAATGTTTCAGGCTCATTTTCATCAACCCAGTAAATGATATTATCATCTTCTTTCATTTGTTGGCTCATGTCTTTTTTAATGTAATCACTGATTACTTTTACATAGTCATCATTTTCAAATAGGCTAGGGAGTGTAATTAATACTTCATTTTCTTTATCAATAGTATCGTATTTTATTTGTGTACTTGATGATCCAATAGTATTTGTTGTATATCTTTTAATAGTAAGTAACTGATCATCTTCATTAAGTACTTCATAACCTGCGTCTACTGCTAGGTGTCCGTCTTCTACTTCTTCTAGTTTATCTATTTGAGCTAGAAACTCTTGATATAGTTTATTACTTTCTTCAATGTATTTTTCATTTAGAGTATCCTGTAAGGTTTCATCTTCAAATCCTTCTACACCTGGAGTTTCAATATCAGCTTGGTATTTATCATCATCATATTGATAATCTTCAAAGGTGATCACTTGTACTATATTTCCTATGACTGGTACATCAGAGAAAGCTTTAGCAACATTACTGTTTATATTAACAGCACTAAATACCAACAGTGATGCTACAGCAGTTCCTACTAATAATTTTTTTTGTACTTTGTAACCAGATTGTTTTTTAGCTTCTTTAATATTTTTTTTAGTTTCAAGTTCTAACTCATCAGGAATTTCGATATTCTGATATTCTTTTTGTAAATCTTTAATTTTTTTCATGGTTTAAGTCCTCCTTATTTTCTTCTAAGTCAACACGTAATAGTTTTAAAGCTTTATAAAGTCTGGTTTTAACTGTATTTGTGTTCACATCTAGAATTTTACCTATTTCTTCTAACTTAAAGTCTTCAAAATACCTTAAGATGATAATACTTTTAAGATGTTCATCTAGATTATCTAAAGCTTTTTCTAGGTCTAGATCTTTATAATAATCTTTTTGGTTTTCTTGAAAGTCTATATCATCAACTAAAGTTATTTTTTTGTGTTTTCTTATGAAATCGATAGAAGTATTAATAAGTATTTTGTAAAACCAAGACTTTATTTTTAAGTTACTATTTTGCTTTTCTAAAGTGCGAAAAGCTTTGTAAGTACTTTCTTGAAGCACATCTAAAGCATCTTCTTTGTTTTTTAGATAACTGTAAGCTAGTCTATAATGTGCTTCCCTGTTGTTTATTAAATAATTTTCTAATTCTTTTTGAAGGTTCTTTTTTTTTATCATTACACTTCTATTCACTCCTTTAGCTTTTCTTTTAATTGGTCTCACTTATATAACGAATGAGAAACCAAAAAAGTTTTAAAAAAATATAAAAATTTTACTGTCTTGTATCGAAAAAAGTTTAATAATTAAAATCACACATCTTCTCTTAAGTAACACCATTGTACTTTTTTTGATACCATTAACCATATAAAATTTTAATAATATGAAATTAAAAGAAACACCTCTAATTAAAATATAACCTATAGAGTAGACACTTTAAACTAAAAACATGGTTATCTATTTAAGCGATATAGCTGATGCCTCACTATCTGGCTATTTAGGCAATAAAAACCTAAAAGACGAATTATGAAAAAAATATGGTATACGTGGAATTTAACAAGGATACGACAATAGGTTCTTCTAACGGATGTCACTTCACTTATTACAAGAAAGGAAAGAAAGCTTATTTATCAACTTAATGGATAGTTCTACAGGTGAGGTATTAGCATCATTTTAGAAATAAAGCGTATGAGCTATTACAATAACTATCGATACTAATGTAACTTAAAAAAGATGATCCCTGTTCAATACAGAGATCATCTTCTGATAACAGTCCAGGCCTTTTTTTAATTGTCCTTTATAAATGGTGCACTTTAGTTAGTTATATATTAAACGTTACGTAGTTTCAGGTTTGCCTTTGTGATTTCATACCTCTGTTTCTCCAGAAGAAATCAAGGCAAATTTTGCGCCTAGTGGACCAAAGATTTCAAATATTGTAATAGCTGCTAATTCAATTGCAGTGATCATAACTGCAATATCTGGAAATTGATCTTGAACCATCACTAATAAACCTATACTAACTCCAGCTTTAGAAAACATAGCAAAACCAAGATACTTTTGAACTACATCGTCTGCACCAGATATTTTAGCGCCTACATAGGAACCTCCTAACTTACCGATAGTTCTAAAAATCATATAGCCAATTGCAAAAACCCAGTTACTTAATAAAACATCTAAATGTAAGCCTGTGCCTGCTAAAACGAAAAATGCGACATATATAGGTGTTTCTACATCTTCAAGATACGCAATTTCTTGAGGTCGAGAATATAGATTTGCAAATGTTAAACCAGTGATCATATTAGTAAGAAGTGATGATAAATGAAACGTGGAAGCTATACCACTATTTAATAATGCTAAACTGATTAACAATAATACTTTAGCATGCCGATTTTTTGTATATTTAAATAATATTATTATAAATAATCCACTTAAAATTCCTAAAACAAAAGAACCACTAATCTCTATAAATGGTTCTACAATATTACTAGCGGTAAATCCATTTCCAGTTAAGATACCACCTACTATAGCAGATACTATACCAAAGAAAATAATGCACAAAGCATCATCAACTGCTACTACTCCCAGTAAAGTACTCGTAAGCCTACCCTTAGCTTTATATTCCCTAATAACCGCCATAGTTGCTGCTGGAGCAGTTGCCATAGCCATAGCACCTAATAACATAGACACTTCTAAAGATAGGCCAACCAAGTAATACATTCCTGCGAACACAATCACAAATGTTCCTGTTAGCTCAATCAATGCAATCCCCAATATTGACCTGCTTAATTTTTTTAATTTATTGAATTCTAATTCACTACCAATAAATAAAGCAACTATACCTAGTCCCAGTGTTTCCAAAACTTGTAAACTCTGATTAAGTTCAGTCGAAATCACATTTAAAATTGAAGGACTCAAAAGAAGTCCCCCGATAATATAACCAACTACCATAGGAAGTTTAAACTTCTGTACTAATTTCCCACATCCGTAACCAACTAACAATATTACTGCAATTCCCAAACTTTCTGCCTCTAAAGGCAATTTAGGTCACCTCGATTTTAGATTTAACTTAGTTTTTAATTTTCTTAAAATCATTTGGTAATATAAAAGTTTTAGTTCAAACAATTCTCTTACCGCTATATAACCCCATACCTCCTTCTTGACTGTTTTTCTAAGAAAATCACTAATATATATTTTAACACTACTTCACATTTTTTCAAGTATTATAAATATACTGAAAAAACCTTCGGGGAGGAATTTGTTGTTTTTAACGTTGCTTAATCATGAGTAAGTGTCGATATATTTTGTAAGTATACTTGTTAAGGTGAATAAAAATATAGGTTTTGACCTGGGTATAAGCGATTTTCTAATAGATAGCGATGGGAATAAGATACTTAATCCAAAGAATCTGTCCAAATAAGAAAGGAAATTAGCTAAACTACAAAGGAAACTAGCCAAAAAACAAAAAGGCAGTAACAACAGAAACAAAATGAGGATTAAGATTGCTAGACTTCACGAAAGGATCTTAGATGCCAGAAAAGACTTCAGCGAAGACAAAAATGTAAATGGTATGAAAAAGAATCATAAACTAGTCAAAGCAATATCAGATATACCTTAGTCAGAATTTTCAAGACAATTAGAGTGTAAAGCTAACTGGTATTTTACAACTTATGTCAAAATAGATAGGTTCTTTCCATCAAGCCAACTATGCTTATTTTTCCTTATAGTGCGAAGTGAACGTTGACACTCCCACACGCATGAATGCGTGGGATTTTCGGGTAGCTATGCATCCTTAATTCATTTCTGCTTTAGACAGCTCCCAAGCTAAGGGTATGCCAGTACCCTTCCCATACCAGTGCATATAGCAGTATAGGCTGATAGACTTTTGCTTATGCTACTCCATCTATCACAGGTGCATGGATGATGTTCATTCCTGCTACCCAATCTCGGTGGGTTTTAATACCTGTTAGTTTTGCTTTGTACTCAATAAATAATGCTAACCGGTAAAATTACCATGTATGTAGGTTCTTTTCGTTTTTACGGCTTGTTCTTGCCGTGTTTCGGATATTTGACAGTTCTTCTAAGCGAATGAGCGAAACTTTGTTTTTTATTGAAAAGATAGGCTCTCATCCCACGATTGAAAGCATGGGCTTTTCGCCCTAATACTGTAAACGCATTCAAAGCTTTTTAAAGTCAATTAATAAAGTTTAATAAGAAATTAAATGGGTGGGAAATAGTTTGTTCTCGAATGCCCACCAAGACAAGGTAGCAATCTATCAAAAAGCTAGAATAGTATAATGATAGTTCCCTTGTTGGATAGGGCAAGCCAAAAACATTAATCAGTACATTTCGGTTATTATAATTTTTATAAACTGTAGGAGGAGATTGGTTCCTTTTGTATAAGTAAGTTATATAAAAACTTTTATTTCATAAATGGAGGTGTCGAAAATTTATTTATTAGTTATTATATTGAACAAAGAAGAATATTTAGACGAAATTTTAGAAAGTTTTTTAGAAAATGAAATCCCGGGGGGTACCATTATAGACTCTAATGGAATGGGGAGTGTGCTATATTGTCATAATAAGTTACCCACGGTAGGTGGAATTCGTCAATTGATTTTTAATCAATGTAGGAATCATAATAAAGTAATACTATCTGTAATTGACAGTGAACAAAAGTTAGAAAGAGCTTTAGAATTACTTCAGGGAGAAATTGTTGATTTCAATGAACCGGGAGTTGGAATTCACTTCAGCTTTCCGATTGACAATGTAACCGGTTTAGCTCAAACTTCTAAATATGAAGAATAATTCATCCCTGTAATTAATTAAAAATGAGGATTAATAAAAAAAGTACCTCCTGCTATTATACGAGGTGTCGCTAGCTAGTGACGACCCTTAATCAAAATAGCAGAGGAGGTACTTATTATGAAGTGTATCTAAAACGAAAAAAGAATCACTTTGATTATTGGAGTAGATATTGAAAAAGAAGTACATTTAGCAAGAACTTTGGATTTTCTAGGTGTAGAGTTTTCATAACCAATCATCTTTTTAAAATATTAGAAAAACTTTTTAAGTTGGCTAGAGATCATAAAAAAAGACAAGTAGTTAAGAATTCATATCAACCATCCAGGAAAAAGTGCTCTATTTTCTGATACCATTATATTACATATATTTCAATATGAGTAATTTTATACCAAGTAAGTATGTTAAAGAAACAATTAATTTATAGAGGGAGTGAATAAACCTTTATGGAAGTGTTTTCGCATCTTAATCTTGCTATTGACTCCCAAGCTCTAGGGATAGCAGTTGTTTTACTATTAGGGCTTTGCGGAGGACGCATTATTCAAAAGTTTAGTTTTCCTATGGTAGTAGGATACATCATTATCGGTTTAATATTAGGTCCATCAGTTTTAAATATTATCCCAGAAGAACTAAACAATGAACTAGAAGTTGTCAAAGTATTGGGATTAGGTATGATAGCATTAATGATCGGGAGTGAACTAGAACTTGATAAAATTCGGGGAATGGCAAAATCTATATTTGGGATAACTATAGTACAATTCATTGGTGCTTTCTTATCGGTCTTTTTAGTTATGTATTATGTTATGGACTTTTCTTTACCAGTAAGTTTATTATTAGGCGCCTTATCACCTGCTACAGCACCAGCTTCACCTGTTGCAGTCATTAGAGAATATAAAGCTAATGGGCCTTTGACTAAAGCGATATTAGGAGTGGTAGCTGTAGACGATGCTCTTACAGTAGTAGTATTTGGTATTGTTGTGGCCATTGTAGGGCTTATGTTTCAAGGAGATCCCCTTACCTGGTACACTTTTTTAGAGCCTTTTGGTGAGGTGATTTTTTCAAGTTTACTTGGACTACTAACTGCTATTTTATTTATAATTGTACTTAATAAATTTTTGTACAATCAAGATAAATATCAAACTTTAGTAATCCTAATAGGACTAGCTTTACTAAATAGTGGAGCTTCTTCTAGTTTAGGACTTTCACCACTATTAACTAATATGGTCACTGGTTTTGTAGTAGCTAATTTATATGAAAATCCAAAAGTTATTCAACGTTTTGAAGAAATTGAACTTCCAGTTTATATAATGTTCTTTACTTTAACAGGAGCTACGCTTGATTTAGAGGTTTTAGCAAACAACTGGGTGCCAGCGCTTATCCTTTTCTTGACAAGAGCGGTTGGAAAAGTTGGTGGTGCTTTTATAGGTGCTAGAATGTATGGAGCAAATAAAAATATACAAAAGTATTTAGGATTTGCCATGCTCTCTAAAGCTGGTGTAACAATTGGATTGCTTATGATTATACAAGAAAGATTTCCAGAGGTGGCATCTGTATTAACTGTCTTAGTATTAGCAAATGTAACCTTAGCTGAACTGACTGGACCCTTAGGAACTAGACATGCATTAGTAGCGTCGGGTGAAGCAAATGTAATCTCTGATAAAGAATCAGAAACATCCGCATAATCTTTTTGAAAGAGTCGTAACGCACTTAATAACTTTAGTCATGAGTTAGTGACGACATCAGAAAGCAATTAACCAAGAATCAAAAAAACAGTAATAATAGAAACAAAACGAGAATTAAGATTGCTAGGCATCAGCTTTAGCCGAGGATGTCCTGAATGTTGTGTAAATAGTATCTCTCTTAATAAATTTACTAACTAGTTTCATCCCTATTTTCTCAGGTCAAGATTAGATTTATACCTCAATATGGTAATTCTGGTTTGAGTCGACCTTCGAAATGGATAGTGAGTTGTGAGATACAACTCTTCCAATTAGAGTTCCATTTCTTAGTGGGATCCATAGTTGCCAGGTTTATTACTTTTAGTAAAGCTTCATCAGTTGAATAAGCTGTTTTGGTTTTAGTAGCTTTTCTTCCATAATTTTATCTTCAAAATCATTGGTGCTTGGTTCGTATTTACCTAATACTCGAGGATCAAATTTACCGTTACGATCTCTAGGAATGCTTATTTCAGACTGACCAAATTTAGTCTTGACTTGTTTAGAACTGGTGCCATTGCGACTATTACAGGAATTTACTTGAACATTTCCTGTAAAGTATCACTAAACACGTCCTTTAACTTATCTTGTACATCTTTAATGCTATTACAGTTCTTAGCTAATTCTTTTGCTAATGTGTCTTGATTATTTCGCATAAATGGTAACCTCCTTTAAATTGATAGGATTATCCATTTACACAAAATTATGTGTACTCCCAAAAAAATGGTGGAGCTCAAACTCCACCATTTATAAATCATATTTGAAATTGTCAATTGTGTTTTTCATTTCTTCAGATAGCTTAGCTAGTGAATCACTTGCTTTTGCTATATCTTCCATAGCAGCTGTTTGTTCTTCAACTGAAGCAGAAGCTTCTTCTGTTTCACTAGCATTTTCTTCTGCTACTGAAGAGAGGTTTTCCATCACATTTATAATTCTATTTTCCTTTTCTTCCATTTCATCACCTGAATCATTTACATCTTCAAGAACTTCTTTCATTTTTTCTATTGAGTCTTTCATACCTTCATATTTATTACTAGTTTCTTCAACGCTTTTAGCTTCAGAGTTAACAATTTCTTTTACTTCTTCCATAGTACTAACGGCATAACTACTCTTTTCTTGTAAGTCTTTAATAATGGTATCAATTTCATCTGTAAACTTGTTTGATTCTTTAGCTAGTTTTCTAATTTCATCTGCCACAACTGAAAATCCTTGCCCAGCTTTACCTGCTCTAGCAGCTTCTATTGCAGCATTTAAAGCAAGTAAATTTGTTTGTTCTGAAACGTTTTTTATCATTTCACTAGCTGTAGTAATTTGTTCTGCACTTTTTTGTGTATTAAAAATTATATCGTTAACTTCAGTAGTTTTGTTATTTAAGCTTTTAGTTTTATCAACTAAGTCTTCTACTATTGTCATTCCTTCATTTTTGAGAGTGTCTACTTCGTTAGCTGATGTATTTAAGTTAGATACTTTCTGTTGATTTTTTCGTATATATTCACCTAGCTCATTTATTTCAGTTACACCTTTTTCTGTATCTTGAGCTTGATTAGTTGCTCCATTTGCAATTTCTTCAATTGCTTTAGAAACTTCATTAGCTGATTGAGTAGACTCTTCACTAGTTGCTGACAGTTCTTGTGAAGAGTTTGAAACCTGTTGGGATTTTTCATTTATATCTTGTAATAGATTAACTATTCTTTCTCTCATACGACCTAGTGCTTTGGTTAAGTTTCCAAGTTCGTCCTTTCTATTATATGTTTTTATGTCTTCATCACTGTGTATATATGTAAAGTCATAATTTGAAAACCTTTCTATGTTTGATGCAATTACAGATATAGATTTAACAACACTACTAGAAATATAATAAATGATTCCACCTAAAAGTGAGAAAAAGATCAAACCTATAGTTGCTATTCTAATTAGGTTTTCTTGTACAGCATTTTGGACTTCTTCTAGTGAATAACCAATATTTAAAGCACCAATATATTCATCATCTATTTCTACTGGAACTGTTACATTATAAACATCTACGTTTTCTTCTTCATAATATGAATCATCTACTAAAACTTCTTGATTAACAACAGCTTCAATAATACCTTCATCATCTAATTCAGTTTCTATTCTATCTTCATTAGTATGTGCTGCTATTTCTTTGTCAGTTGTTATAAATCGTGAATAGACAATTTGTTCATCTTCAGCAAGAACGTCTAGTGTATTCTGTATTTCAAACTGATTTTGTAACTCTTCTACTTCATTTGCAGAAATTCCAACTTGTATAAAACCACCTTCTGGTATTCTCAAATAACCGTACTTAAAAAAGTCACCAGATTCAGTATCTTTTCTTATGTCTTCCATCAGTTCATCATCATTACTGGTCATAAAGTCATAAATAACATGATCTTCTGGTGTTTCCCACCCAATATACTCTTCATTTGTACTATAGATAATTACAGTATTAGGGCGAAAAGCCCACGCTTTCAATCGTGGGATGAAAGCCTATTTTTTTAATAAAATTAAGTTGTAGTATAAAGCAAAACCTTATACAATTAAATCATATGAAACGAAGAAAGATATTTTCTATCAAAAGGTAGAAGAAACAAGGGGGTGACCTAATGAAGAAACAGTAAAAATAAAACTAGTACCGACTAAAAACTAAGAAAAACATCTGACCAATATTTCAAAAGAATATATTAAAACTATCAATACTTTGATATCTAAAATGGTACAAGAAGAAAAAGCATTTCTGAACTAGGTAAATCCAAGAAATTAGAACAAAGATGGATGAAAGACCAAGATCATAAAATTAGCCGTAAAGTGGTTGATTTTGCAAATATCCGAAACACGGCAAGAACAAGCCGTAAAAACGAAAAGAACCTACATACATGGTCATTCTACCGGTTAGCATTATTTATTGAGTACAAAGCAAAACTAAGAGGTATAGCAGTAGAATATGTAGATCCAAAATATACAAGTCAAACTTGTCCCATATGTAGAAATCGCAACCATGTAAAAGACAGAAACTATCAATGCTCATGTGGTTTTAAAACCCACCGAGATCGGGTAGCAGGAATGAACATCATCCATGCACCTGTGATAGATGGAGTAGCGTAAGCAAAAGTCTATCAGCCTATACTGCTATATGCACTGGTATGGGAAGGGTACTGGCATACCCTTAGCTTGGGAGCTGTCTAAAGCAGAAATGAATTGAGGACGCATAGCTACCCGAGAATCCTACGCATTTATGCGTGTGGAGTGTCAAAAGGGGGTTATAAAGATTAAATTTAAAGATAGAATATATCTTGGAGCAATATCAGGTTTAATAGCAGGGACTCCTAGTAAGCTTATGAATTATTTTAGTTATAAAAAAGGTCTAACAGATTTTGAATATGTTCATATAGCATTTGCTTATTTATTATCAAGAACTGGTCGAGATAAAGCTATGTTCAAGGGATTTGGTGTTGGTGCTTTAGCTTTTGTCTTTATATATGGATTAACATCTAAACTAAAAGAATTTCCACAAAGTGAAAAACCATTAGCTCATTTATTAAGCTTTTTAGATCATGTTACATTTGGTAGTTTTTGTGGTTTATTAGTTTCAAAACTAGGAGATGATTTATTATTTTCTAAAACACAAAGTAAAAAATAACTCCCGGAAAACAATCGGGAGTTAAGTTTGCTTATGAACCTGTTCTATTGTTTTTGTTTCAATTCTTTATTATAAGGAACAAATTCTAGATGATGGAATCGATGAAGCTCTGTACGAACCTCCCAAAACCTGTGTTCTTCTTGTAGCTCTAATTGTTGTTCTAATACATCTGGAGTTAGTGCTTCAGCACTTCCGGAAAAAGCTAAAAATACCATCATAAATAACAGAGTTGGCCCTACAATCCTCCTATGTTTTTAATAAACTTAACTATCTAACCCTCTACATGTTCCTCCTTCCCAACAGTTTATTGATTTTGAAATACAAGCTACTGATCTTTTACAAAATAATGTTTTCACATATTGTTTTTTGCTTGGCATTTTAAGTTTTTACACAAGTTATGGTTAATAAAGTCTGTCATAATTATAACTAAATCTAGATCGGCTGGTAGTTTCATAGAGCGTTCTTTTCTGCCGGTTACATGTTTTACTTTGGTTGCACCAATTTCTTGTTTCAAATAATTCTTAATTTTGTCTACCTTATCGCCACCTACAATTAAAACCGTCATAGCTGACCTCCTGTGAATATGTAGGATGAGCGAGAATGATTTTCAATGAAATGTAAAAAAGCAACGGTTGATGACGAGAATCATTCTCAATCGTTGCTTTTATTCTATTCTATTTATATTAAATTGCCCCGATATTTTATTAAAAAACCTATAGCGAGATCCATAGATCATATTTTCTATATAGACTGATAAGTTTGTTACAAAGTCAAAGGGGACAATAGTTGCTCCACCTAATGTAATATAAAACCATATACATAAAGAACCATAGTAATACCTATTGATTTGAGCCACCAAAAATCCTTTCCTGTTAGATAAATTACATAAAAGAGAGGCAGATATTAACCAAAGATTATCTCAAAGATTGCTTCTTGAACTAAAATAAGGTTTATTATAAACTTAGAGAGTAGATAATATCCCTCTTAAGACACCTTAAGCTATTCTATTCAATTATATCATACCAGTTTTTTTAAAAGTTTGTGTTATTACGCATATTAAATAAATTATCTTAAAGGAGCTGATAATTTGACAGTCCGTTCTTGTAAGATTTGTTATTCTAGTGCTTATCCATTTCAAGATGAAAAGTTTCAACATACATATTACTACTGCCAAAACTGTGAGTTTATTTTTTTAGATGAAAAACATATAGTTTCATCTAAAAAAGAGGTAGAAGTTTATGAAAGACATGATAATAACTTTCAAAATAAAGGGTATGTTAAAATGTTTGAAAGATTTATAGAAAGTAATATCAAACCTTTTGAAGATAAACTAAAAACTGCTTTAGATTTTGGTTGTGGACCAGGGCCGGTACTTGCTGAAATGCTTCGTCAAAGAGGAATTGAAGTAGATATTTACGATTTGTATTTTTACCCAGAAAAAGTTTATGAACATAAGAGTTATGATCTTATAACTAGTACAGAAGTTTTTGAACACTTAGAAGATCCAGTTAAAACTACAAAGTTACTTAAGACTCATCTGAATCACGGTGGCTATCTTGCTATTATGACTCGTTTTCATCCTAGAAGTACAATTGAGTTTAACAAGTGGTTTTATAGAATTGATCCAACTCATATTGCGTTCTATCAACCAAAAACCTTTGAAGTGATAGCTGATAAGCTAGGGATGAAATTAGTTCAATATGACAGTACAGACTCTTTAGTTTTAAAAAAGATTTGATTAATTCACTTGATAATTTTAGTACATTATACCACAATATAATTTGTTATAATTAAGGAATGTGAGGTGAAAATATTTGTCCATAGGAAACCATCCAGACTATAAAGAAGAGTTACAGTATTTAAAAGGTACAATAAATTATATAGATCAATTTATAAATAGTATCAAAAAGAAACAACAAGAATCTAAAGAAGATATGAAAGAAGCTTATGAGGTTTTAGACTTTCTAGATAGTAGTCAAAGCTATATTACGATATTAGTAAATGCTAGATATTTAGATAAATCATCTGAAACTATAAATAAAGTGACAAAAGCTAGAGACAAACCATATTTTAGTAGGATTGATTTTAAAGATGATAGGGATGAACAACCTACATCTTATTATATAGGTAAACTATCTTTATTTAAGGATGATAATGAACCGTTAATTATTGATTGGAGATCACCAGTAGCAAGCCTATACTATGATGGAAGAATAGGAGAAGTCTCCTATGAAGCAGAGGAAGGGACTATAACAGGTAATTTATCATTAAAAAGACAATATACTATTGAAGATGGAGAGTTACAAGACTTTTTTGATGTTGATATAACTACAAATGACGAACTTTTACAAGCATCACTTCGAGATACTAGAGATGATAAATTAAAAGATATAGTATCTACTATTCAAAGAGAACAAAATAAGATCATTCGTGCTGACCTAACTAAACCGTTAATTGTTCAAGGGGCAGCAGGTAGTGGTAAAACTACTATAGCACTACATAGGATAGCTTATTTAATTTATACCTATGAAAAATCTTTTGACCCTAATAATTTTATGATTATAGCACCTAATAATCTTTTTTTAGATTATATTTCAGATGTTTTACCAGAGCTAGGAGTAGAAGATGCTAGGCAAACTACTTTTACAGATTTTTGTTTAGATCTACTTAATTTACAAGGTAAAGTAACTGTTACTGAATTAAATGAAAAGTTATCTATAATACTAGAAGAAAAAGATGTAGGTTTACTAAGATGGAGCTCTTTTTTCAAAGGTTCTTTTAAGTTTAAAGGACTCATAGATAATTATCTCAAAGATGTAAAAGAAAATATGTTACCAAAGGAAGATATTTTACTCGAAGAGTATACCTTAATGTCACAAGATGAGCTAACTAACGCTTTTTACAATGAATATAATTATCTACCTATTCATAAACGGTTTGATCAGATAAAAAAGAAACTATCTTCTCGTGCTAAACAAAAAAAGGAACTAATTATAGAGTCTGTTAAAGAAGAATATGAAAAGATAATTTCTAAAGCAAGAAAAGAAGAAGGTAGTGAAAAAGCAGTATCACTTATGGATGAACGAGATGAAAAGATAGAACGTATTAAAGCAGGTGCTAAAAAAGTTTCACAAAACTTTTCTAAAAATATTAAAAAACAAAATGCCTTTAATCATTACAAAAAGATTTTAAAGGATAAAGAGTTACTTAAAAAATACTCAGAAGAAGAGATAGAAGATAAAAAAGCAGAGTATATGGCTGAAACTGCTAAAAAATCATTTAAGAAAAAAGAACTTGAATCTGAAGACTTAGCACCACTGCTTTATTTAAAAGCACAGTTAGAAGGCTTTAAAGAAACAATTGAAAGTAGTAATGTGATAATAGATGAAGCGCAAGATTTTAATCTTTTTGAGTTTTATGTATTAAAACATGTTTTAAAAACTGATAACTTTACATTACTTGGTGATATATCACAAGGTGTTCATGGCTATAGAGGGATAAGTAACTGGGAAGAAGTTAACAAAACTATCTTTTCTAATGAAGCTACAAGCCTAACATTAAAACAAAGTTACAGAACAACAGTTGAGATAATGGAGCTATCTAATAATGTATTAAAAAAAGGAGTAGGAAACGAATCAATATTAGCAGAACCTGTAGTAAGACATGGCGAGAAGCCAATAGTCAATGTAGTTACCCAAAAGGATAATTTGATTGATGGCCTTAAGAAAAAGATACTTGAGTTACAAGAACAAGGATATGCTTCTATAGCTATTATAGGTAAAACATTAACTGAATGTAAAAAGATTCATGAGTTATTAGACATGAAAGATATTACATTACTAAGTGGTAAAGAAGCAGAATATCAAGGCGGTGTAGTAATTGTACCTTCATATGCTGCTAAAGGTTTAGAGTTTGATGCAGTAACAATAGTTAGTCTAGATGAAGCTTTTTATGAAACTGAATTAGATGCAAAACTTTTATATGTTGCAATGACACGAGCTATCCATAATTTAAGTACATTTACTATGATGGATCAACTAACTTCATACTTTGATGACTAACCCGGTTATTCCGGGTTTTTATTTTTTATCATGTTTTTTATATTAATTGGTAACACTATTAACTGGAATGATTACAAATTTAAGGTGGTGTTACTTTTGCCTCATACAATAAATAAACCCTCCCAATATATAGTTATTGGTATTATGTCAGGTTTCTTTTCTGGTATGGTTATGGCCTCTATTATGTGGGGTGGTTGGTTACTTCCGGCATTAGGCCTTTTAATAACAAGGGTCAGCCTATATTACGGATTTCTAGTAATATTTATGTTAACAGTAGTTGTAGGAGGAGTGTATGGGTATTTTGTTAGAGATAAGATACCGTCTATAGGTCAAGCATTAGGATATGGAGTATTAATAGGTATTGTTCTTTGGATACTCGGACCTGTGGTTTTTATACCAATTGCTTTAGGATTTCCACCTCTATTTGCTGAAATTGATCAACATGCCTTGTCATTTTTTGCGTTTTTAATATATGGGTTAGGTCTTACTAGCATTTATCAGGTATGGATAGGTGAAACCTCTGGTAAAGTTAAATGGGTTATTCCCTGGGTAATGATTGTGATTGGTATTGTTTCAGTCCCCGTTCTACTTAGAAGTGCGATGACAACAGGTCCAGAAAACTTAGATGTTGAAGATGGTTATGAAGTGGAAGTAGTAGCAAAGAACTTTACCTATCCAACAAGTTTAACCTTTGATGAAAAAGGAGATGTATATGTAGCTGAAGCTGGTTATAGCTATGGTGGAAAAGAAACTACTCCACAGATAATTAAACTAGACCCTGATGGTACTAATATAGAGGTTATCGAAGAAGATTTTAATGGTCCTATAAATGGTCTTAAATATCATGAAGATTATTTATATATATCCCATAGAGGGACTATTACTAAGATGACACCTGAAGGTGATGAGCGAGAAGATATTATAACTGACCTTCCCTCCTATGGAGATCATCACAATAATGAAATAGTATTTTGTAATGAAGGATATATGTATTTTGGGCAAGGCTCAGCAACTAATGCTGGGGTAGTAGGTGAAGATAATTTCATGTATGATTGGTTAGAGGATCACCCAGATTTTCATGATATTCCACCTGTAGATATTACACTACGAGGTGAAAACTTTAAATCCTTAGACTTAAGTTCACCTGATCCTACAGAAGAAGAAGAAACAGGAGCTTTTTCACCTTTTGGCACTACAACAGAAGCAGGTCAACAAATAGAGGGAGAGACCCCTGGAAATGCAGCTATTTATAGAGCTGATCCAAATAATGACTATGAACTAGAGTTAAAAGCTTGGGGTCTAAGAAATCCCTATGGTCTAACCTTTGATAATGATGATAACCTATATGCATCAGTATTAGGTTATGATGATAGAGGTAGTAGAGCTATTAAAAACTCACCTGATTGGATATATGAAATAGAGGAAGATGGATTTTATGGTTGGCCTGATTATGCAGGTGAATATCCTGTCTATGATACTATTTTTAAAAGCGATAGAGGCGAGAAACGTGATATGCTATTAGAAGATCCACCAGAACCAGAAATACCAGTAGTAGAACTACCTAATCATTATTCACCTATGAAAATAGCATACAATGATGAATTTAGTGATGATGGAGATCTTTTTGTAGCTATTTTTGGAGATGGTGAGCCCATGACAGGTGAAGTAGAACAACCTGTTCCGGCTCAAATTAAAGTAGTAGATACAGAAACAGGTGATTATACACCATTTATTGAAAATCAAGATGGCCCTAGAGCAGGTAGGTATGGGCAAGGACTAAACCGTCCTATAGGAGTAAAATTTGATCCAAAAAATGAATATCTTTACTTTCTAGATTTTGGGGTATTTGAGTTTATGGATATGACGCCTAATCCAATACCAAATACAGGAGTTCTTTGGAGAGTATCAAAGACTTAACAGGTAGGTATTTACCTAATAACCTACCTGTTTTTTTATGTATAGATAACGTTTATAAGTGCTTCATTTTATATCTTTAGAAACAATTTCAAAAGAGTAAATGACTATATTATAATTAAAGTGAAGTTATCATTTTCACAAAAAAGGAGGTACGGAAAATGGAAGAGAAACGAATGATGATTATTACAGGAATAATAGTAGGTCTATTTGGTGGTGGATTAGTTCTATTAGGAAACCCAGTTAATATGGGGTTTTGTATAGCTTGTTTTCTTAGAGATATTGCTGGGGCGTTAGGAACACATCAAGCTGCAGTTGTTCAAAATATTCGCCCGGAAGTAATTGGTCTTATACTTGGTTCTTTTATTATTTCTAAGGTGAGTGGAGAATTTCGACCAATGGCAGGATCAGCTACTGCCACAAGATTTTTACTAGGAATATTTATAATGTTTGGTTCCTTAATATTTTTAGGTTGTCCTTTAAGAATGGTACTTAGACTTGCTGGTGGTGATTTAACAGCAATTCCTGCCTTTTTAGGTTTTATAGTTGGGATTATAATAGGAACTGAATTTCTTAAAAAAGGTTTTAACCTAGGTAGAAGTTATCGTCAAGGCATGGCTGAAGGGTATACTGCACCAGTTTTTGCGGTGGCACTATTATTACTACTACTATTTGCTCCAAGTATGTTAGTATTTAGCCAAGAAGGCCCTGGTTCAATGGGAGCACCTTTAGTTGTTACACTTGTAGCAGGATTAATTGTAGGTGCTTTAGCACAACGTTCACGTTTATGTATGGCTGGTGGAATTAGAGATATTTATCTTATTAAAGACTTCACACTTTTTAATGGCTTTATCTTTATCTTTTTAGTAGCATTAATAGTAAATGTATTTGCGGGTAATTTCGAGTTTGGTTTTGAAGGTCAACCAGTAGCACATACTGATCATCTATTTAACTTTCTAGGGATGGCTCTTGTTGGTATTTGTGCAATTTTATTAGGTGGTTGTCCACTTCGACAATTAATATTATCTGGATCAGGAGATGGTGATGCAACTGTTACTGTTTTTGGAATGGTAACGGGGGGAGCATTAGCTCATAACTTTGGTGTAGCTGCAAGTCCAGAAGGGGTAAGCACAGTAAGTATTGTGACATTAGTGATTGGTTTTATCTTTGTTTTTGGTGTTGCATTTTTAAATATGGAAAGTATCGGGTTAGTTTCAAAGAGTTCTAAATCCATAAAAGGGTAAAAAGGAGGAGTTTATTATGTCAAAAGAAACCACTATCGTTGATGCTAGAGGCCTGTCATGTCCACAACCTGTACTCATAACTAAACAAAGTCTATCAAAAGAAGATAATATCAAAGTATTACTAGATAGCCCAACTGCTAAAGATAATGTAGCGAAATTTGCAAAGTCACAGGATTATAAGGTTGATATAGAGAATAATGAAGAAGAGTACACGATCCATATTTATAAATAATCGATAAACCCGTGGAGGGATGAGAACCATGATTTATTTAGATAATGCTGCTACTAGTTGGCCAAAACCAGAAGTTGTATATCAGGCAGTAGATGAATGCCTTAGAGCAGGTGGTAATCCTAGTAGAGGTGTTAATCAAAGTGCACTAAATATGAGTAGAGTAATCTTTGAAGCAAGATCTTCAGTAGCTGAGTTATTTAATGTTAAAAATGAAGAACAGATTGTATTTACTAAAAATATAACAGAATCTTTAAATTTAGTATTAAAAAGTCTACTAGTAGCAGGTGATCATGTATTAATTAGTCCAGTTGAACACAACTCAGTTGTTAGACCATTACAATATTTAAAAGAAACAAAAGATGTCGAGTATGATATCATACCAGGAGACCAGACAGGTTATTTTGATACAAGTGAAATTGAAAAAATGATCACTAAAAACACCAAACTAATTGTCATATCTCATTCTTCTAATGTTTTAGGTACTATCTTACCTGTAGAAGAAATATCACAATTAGCTAAAAAGCATAATCTTTATATATTAGTAGATGCAGCACAAACAGCAGGAGTACTCCCAATTGACTTTGAAAAACTAGATATTGACTTTTTAGCTTTTACTGGTCACAAAGGATTATTAGGTCCACAAGGGACTGGTGGTCTTATAGTTAAAGAAGGTATTTCTTTAACCCCATTAATACATGGTGGAACAGGTTCAAAGTCTAAAGAAACAAGTCAGTTAGGATTATTTCCTGATGATTTTGAAAGTGGCACGATGAATACACCAGGGATAGCAGGCCTAAAAGAAGGTGTTCGTTATTGTATAGAAAACTTAGAACAAATTAGAAAACATGAACAGTTTTTAATAGATAAATTACTTAATTATTTTAAAGAAAATTCACAGTTTGAATTTTATGGCCCACAAGATGCTAATAATAGAACTGGACTTGTAACATTTAATATAAAAGATGTAGATTCAGATATGGTAGGAGAAGTATTAGATAATGAGTTTCAAATTGCTGTTAGAACAGGACTTCACTGCTCACCTTTAGCTCATAATAGTGGAAACACTATTGACCTAGGTGGAGTTAGAGTAAGTGTAGGACCTTTTACACAAGAACAAGAAATTGATGAGTTGATTAATGCCTTAGAAGAGATCTCACAAAATATGTAAATTAAAAGCATCTGTTGTACAGATGCTTTTTTTACTTATTTTATCTGTGATTTTTACATAACTTTTAGCGCTTCCTAGCGTCTTATAGGGCGTATAAGGGAGGGAATGAATATGAAAAAAGTTTTACTAGTTTTATTAGCATCATTTTTAGTAATAGTTGCAACTGGCTATGCTAGAGAGTATGTATTATTAAATGATGCAAAACAAGAAATTGAAGACCTTAAAGACTTAGTTAAAGAACTAGAAGAGTTCAATGAATCACATGAAGACAAAGATGAGGTGTTAAAGCAGTATGAAGAAGAAATGGACAGGCTAAAAAAAGAAAAAGAACGTCTTGAAAATGAAATAGAAGCTTTTTAAGAAAACTAGTATAATGTCTTTAAGGGGACATGAAATAGTAGACAATATATTAAAGATTAAGGACAGTGGCATCACATTTCTATGTGAGTGCCTTTTTTTTAAAATACGTTACTTTTTAAACTATTTGTCGTCTATTAGGTTAGAGAATAAAAAATTGGTAAAGGAGAGAGTGATATGAAATTTAAAAGAAGCTTTGGAAGTACGTTTGCAGTATTTTCACTAGCACTAGTAACAAGTGTATCTGTATCAGCTGGTCCAGCTGGTGTAGACACCACAAATGAAAATGGGACTCCAAAAGACAGGATAGGTGAATTTACCGGTGTAGTAGAAGAAATATCAGATCATCCAAGTTTAGATGATGTACAAAAAGTTTTCTTAGAAAACGATCATGATCAAAAAGCGCATCTGTTAGTTTCAGATTCTACACCTATATTAGGAGCAGATGAAATTACTGAGGATACTTTAATCACAGGGTATTATGATAATATGAAACCTATCACTATGATTTATCCTCCACAGTATCAAGCTGTTGCCATTACTACTGGTGAGCTAGATGAAAATAAAAAGGCTCATAAGTTTAATGAAGATCTAATTAGTACAGATAATTCCCTAAAGCTAAATATCGAAGAAGATACCAAAGTAATTAATAATGATGGAGAAAAATTTGAAGGAGATTTAGAAGACAGAGAGTTGCTGGTAACTTATGATATTTCAACTAGAAGTATTCCAGCTAAAACTACTCCTGAGAAAGTAGTTGTGTTATTTGAAGACAGAGAAACTATGAACACAACGTATGATCAAAAAATTGAAGCTACCAATATGAAAGAAGATATCTCATCTTTAGATATAGTAGTAGAAAATGAAATAATTGATACTTACGAACCATATTTTACTGATGATATGCCTATGGTACCTGTTAGAGAAATTGCAGAAACTTTAGGATATGAAGTAACATGGAAAAATGGACAAATTATGATAGGAAATGTAGCTTCTCTAACTATTGGAGAGAAGGAATACAACTATGCTAAAAAAGCTCCAATTGAACTAATTGCTCCAGAACTAAAGGCTGGAAGAACATTTGTTCCACTTAATTTCTTTAGAGATGTTTTAAACTTAAACAATGCATATCTACTAGAAGACCAAATTGTTATTGATGATGGAGAAAAGATGGAGTAATATAAGTTTTTTCGTTAGGTGTTTAGCTGGTTTCCTAACACTATCAAATCCCCCCCTTAGAGTCTTTATAACTCTTAAGGGGAGGATTTTTTTGCTCGTTTTACTCTAAAACCCACTCTACCTGTAATCGCTTTCCTTAAATCCATTATTTTAGTAAATCTAAAAATATATCCCATCATATTTCCTGGGAAATTGTCGACAAAAATGTGTTGTTATAAACTACTAGATAAGTTAATAAAAGTTATGAAGGATTGGCTCGTGTATCTTTAGAAGAGGCAAGATAAGTTGCATTAGAAAAGTTAGAGACCCTTTATTCAGATCTAATTGAACAAGATAAGATAGATACTGATCCGATTATAGATAGAGATTTAAATGGTCGAGGGAGTATCAGTTTAACTTCATGCGAAGTATGATAGTAACCCCAGTTCAAGGTAATATGATAACTATCAGAATTGATGCAATTGAAGGTGAGGTTAAGTAGAGTTAATAAGAATTTTTCAGATGGAATAAATTTGTAGATTATAAAGAAGATGAAGTGACTAATGGAAAAGAAGAGGACTTGAAGTAAGTATCTGTCAAGTTGATGGTTCATTTAGAACTTGCTTTAGCAGAAGATATTACCTTTAAGAAAAGGTGAATTAGCTCCGGATAAGGAAGTGACTAGATAAGAAATTTGCAGGAATCATTAGCTATATGTTACAAAAAAGACTTAGTGGTGTTTTAGATGAACCTTATTTTAAAGATAAAGATCATGATAACTTATGAAGAGATACAATACCTAGGTAAAAAAAGGTATTTTTAATGATAGAAAGAAGTTTCAACCAGATAAAATTGTTACAAGAGAAGAAATGGCTGTAATAATTGTTAAAACTTTAGATTTAGATTTACTTATAAATGATGAATTCATCTTTCCGTTACAGGTATCAGATGCAAGTGAAATACCTACTGAATATCGAGATGAAGTTTATTTAGTAAATAATTTAGATATTATGAATGGTGATGGAGAATATACTTCTTACCAAAAGATGAATTAACAAGAGCACAGTCTTTAAAAATACTTTATCGTGTAGATGAAGTTATGGGAGAACTTAACTAAAAGATCCGTTGCTGGGGGAATTCCCTCAGCTTATTTTTTTGAATAATGAAAAAACCCCGGGATCCGGGGTTTTTCTTATACATTATGACATGCAACAAGTCCATGTCCTTCAACGTGGTTTAATTCAGGTTCTTGTTCTTTACAAATATCTTTTCTTTCAAAACATCTACTATAGAAACGACAACCTTTCCCAGGGTTAACAGGACTAGGGACATCACCTTCTAGAATAATCCGTCTTTGTTCAACTTCAATAGACGGGATCGGGATAGCAGAAATTAGAGCTTTAGTATATGGATGTTTTGGGTTTTTAAAGATAGCACTATAATCAGTCATCTCAACCATTTTACCTACATACATAACAGCAACCTTATCACTTATATGCTTAACAACTGATAGGTCGTGAGCAATAAAGAGATAAGTTAGATCTAATTCATCTTGCAGATCATCTAAAAGGTTAAGAATTTGAGCTTGAATAGATACATCAAGAGATGAAACTGGTTCATCAAGTACAATAAACTTAGGGTTTAAAGCTAAAGCACGAGCGATACCTACACGCTGTCGTCTACCACCATCTAACTCATGTGGATAAGCATTTAAAAGACGACTAGAAAGTCCAACTAGATCCATAAGCTCTGATACACGCGTTTTAGTATTTTCTCGGATATTATGAATCTCAAAAGGTTCCGAGATGATATTTTTAACATTCATTCTAGGATTAAGAGAAGAAAAAGGATCTTGAAAGACTATTTGTGCATCTCGTCTGAATTTGTGAATAGCCTTTTTATCAAATTTTTTAATATCCTGGCCTTCAAACTTAATTTCACCATCAGTTGGTGGAATCAACCTTAAAACTAATCGTCCAGTAGTAGACTTACCACAACCAGATTCTCCTACAAGTCCAAGAGTTTCTCCTTTGTTAATACTAAAATGTATATTGTCTACAGCATGTAGTTGACCTTCTTTGGTGTTAAAATACCTTTTTAATCCATTAACTTCTAGTAACTTGTCAGCCATGATTGACCCTCCTAGCTTTTGACCGTGGAATCTGTGAATTTGTGTTCATACCTGCTGTCGAACATATGACAGAGGACCCTGTGTTCACTATTTTCACCTTCATTAGTGATGACTTCTTCTGGATGGACCTCTTTACAGACATCGATTGCTTTAGGACACCTAGGGTTAAATGGACACCCTTCCGGAAGTTCAGTCGGTTCAGGCATAAGACCTTTGATAGGATTAAGCCTATCCTCATCATCATCAAGGCTTGGGATAGATCCAAAGAGTCCTTTAGTGTACGGGTGTTTTGGGCTTGTAAATAGAGTTTTCTTGTCAGTGAACTCAACAATTTTACCAGTATACATAATAGCTACTTTGTCACAGGCATCAGCAACAATTCCTAGGTCATGAGTTATCATGAGCATAGATGTTTCAAACTCTTCTACTAGATCTTTCATAACTTCTAGAACTTGAGCTTGGATAGTAACATCCAAAGCAGTAGTAGGTTCGTCAGCTATCAAAAGAGAAGGGTTACAAGCAAGAGCAATAGCTATTACAACCCTTTGTTTCATACCTCCACTAAATTGATGAGGATAATCGTTAGCACGGGATTTAGGTAAGCCAACTACTTCTAACATTTCTTTTGCTTTTTCCATAGCGTCACTACTATTTAGATTTTGATGCAGTTGAATACCTTCTGCAATCTGTTCACCTATTGTGATAACCGGATTTAAAGAAGTCATAGGATCTTGAAATATCATAGATATTAGGTTACCACGAATTTTTTTCAATTGAGCTTCTTTTTTCTCAAGTAAATTTTCTTCTTGAAAATATACTTCACCATTTTCTACAACACCTGGTGGGTCAGGTACTAGGTTCATAATCCCTAGGGCAGTGGTAGTTTTCCCGGCACCAGTTTCTCCAACCAACCCAAGGGTTTCACCTTTATTTAACCAAAAATTTACTCCATCACATGCTTTAACTCGCCCATCTTCTGTCACATAATGAATACTGAGGTCTTTTACCTCTAGGAGTTTTTCACTCATTGTTCTCCCTCCTATGAAAAGCTTGATTAAGCTTAACAGGCTGTATTGATTTTAGTCTTTTAATCGAGGATCAAGAGCATCCCTTAACCCGTCACCAAATAAGTTTAGTCCTAAAATAGTAGTTGCAATAGCAAGTCCTGGGAAGGTGGAGATCCACCAAGCATCTCTGATAAATCTCATACCATCAGATAACATACTACCCCATTCCGGATCAGGTGGCTGTGCACCTAGCCCGATAAAAGAAAGTCCAGCAGCTGATAAGATAGCCATAGCTACACCTAAGGTTGCTTGCACAATAATAGGGGCTAGTGCGTTTGGGAGAATGTGTTTTACGATAAGTCGTTTGTTACTAGCACCTAAAGCCTGAGCTGCTTCAACAAACTCTTCTTCTTTTAAAGATAACACGGAGCCCCTTACAATCCTTGCAAACTGTGGTATAAAACCTATACCAACAGCTATAAATAGGTTAGTAAGGGATGGTCCGATAGCACTAACTATTGCAATTGCAAGTAGAATTGGTGGTATAGCTAAGATAACATCAACTAAACGCATAATAATATTATCTGCTAAATTTCCGAAATAACCAGCCATAGCACCGAGTAAACTTCCTGAAATAAGTGAAATAGCAATAGCTATAAAACCTACCTGTATAGAAAGACGTGTTCCATAAATAATCCGACTTAATATACATCTACCTAAGTGATCTGTACCTAATGGAAATTCAGATGATGGTGGCTCAGTTATAGAATCATAATTTTGTGCAGCATAGTCATGTGGTGCGATAAAATCAGCTGTTAAAGCTGATAAGAATAAAAGAGCAATTAAAAACAAACCTACCATGGCAGACTTATTTTTCTTTAACCGTCTCCAAGCTTCCGCCCATTGACTTCTACCAACCTGTTCCTTTTGTTTCTGTTGGTTCTGATCCGCCAGGGAAGGATCTTTTTTGGTTTTTGTTTCTGTCATGTCTCTTCTACCTCCTCCCAAAATTAATATTGGACTGGGTTATTTATATTGTGCTTTGATGCGAGGATCGAGATATGCATATAAGATATCTACTAATAGGTTTACAAGTGAGAAGATAACTGCTATAAATAGTACTCCACCTTGAACCACTGTAAAGTTTTGTTCTCTAATACTATCTACAATTAACCTTCCAAGTCCGGCAATTGAGAATATTCGCTCTGTTAAAACTGCTCCACCAAGTAAAAACCCAAACTGTAGTCCAATAACTGTTATCACAGGAATCAAGGCATTTTTTAGAGCGTGTTTAATAACTACAGTTCGCTCATCAAGGCCTTTTGCTCTAGCTGTTCTAATATAGTCCTGGCGTAGTACTTCAAGCATTGATGAACGAGTCATTCTAGTAATCAATGCAGCACTGCTTGTTCCTAAAGTTACTATAGGGAGTACAGCATGTTGCCAAGTATCAAAACCCGATGATGGGAAAATAGGTAGCCAAACCGAGAATAACAGAATTGCCATCATTCCCTGCCAAAAGTTCGGTAAAGAAACCCCTAATAAAGCTCCAAGCATAGAAATATTGTCAATCTTTGAATACTGACGTGTAGCAGAAATAATTCCTACAGGAATACCTATTAATACTGCAAGTATTACAGCACCTGTAGATAAGATAAAAGTATTAGGAAACCTTTCCAAAATCTCAACTGTTACTGGTCGTCCAGATGTTAATGAATAACCAAGATCACCTTGTAAAACATCGGATAGATAGTTAAAGAACTGGGCACCAAATGGTAAATGAAGGCCCATTTGTCTTCTAAGTTGTTTTACCTGTTCTTCAGGTGCTTGTTCTCCTAAAAGGATAGTAGCAGGATCACCTGGTGTTATATATGTGATAGTAAATACTATGAATACAACTCCTATAAGAACTGGGATCAACTGGAGGAGACGTTTAAAAATATATTTATGCATACTTTTTACCTCCTTACTAAGACCTGATATACCGCTTTACTTGAAAAAATAGGCCATGAAATAACCATGGCCTATTTTTTTTTGACATAGGAATTATTTAGATAAAGTTATATCAAATAGGCTATGGTGACCTGCTGGATTAATTGTAAAGTTTTCTACATAATCTCTCATACCTACTGCTTGTTCACCAACGTGAGTAAAGACCCATGGTGCTTCTTCAGTGATAATTTCTTGAACCTCTCTGTAGTACTCTAATCTTTCCTCTTCATCAAAAGCTTCTCTACCTTTCTCTAATAGTTCATCAACTTCTTCATTGGCAAGGAAAGTTCTGTTACCAGCTGCTCCGTGCTCATCAGAATGGAATACAGAGTATAGTCCATAGTCAGCATCACCTGTTACTGATACCCAACCAAGGACAAACATTTCATGTTCTCCTTGAGCAGTTTCTTCTAGATAAGCACCCCATTCTCTTACACTTATATCTACATCGATCCCAATTTGGCTTAACTGACCTTGAACTATTTCAGCAATATCTTCTCTTTGCTGCTGTTCGTTAGTCCAAAGCTCGACCTCAAAGCCATCTTCATAACCAGCGTCTGCAAGAAGCTCTTTTGCCTTATCTAAATCATGCTCATAACCTTCTAAATCTTCATGAGCACCATAAACTGCAGGTGCTAGAGGACCTCTAGCTGGCTGCCCTAGTCCATAGTAAACATTCTCTACTACTGGTTCCATAGTAAGTGCATAGTTTATTGCTTGTCGAACCCTCTTATCGTCAAAAGGTTCAACTTCCATATTAAACCCAACATACTCTGTTGATAGATCATCTTCTCTCATTAGATTTAACTCTTCAGCTTCTTCAACTCTGTCTAAGTCAGTTGGTGAAACATCATAGATGATATCAGCTCCACCTGTTTCTAGTTCAATAGTTCTATTAGTATCTTCTTCTACGTTTCTAAAGTGAAGTTCCCGAACTCCAGCTTTACCTCTCCAGTGATCATCAAATCTTTCTAAATAAACTCTGTCTCCAACATCCCAATCAGAAAACTTAAATGGTCCTGTTCCAACTGGGTTTTGACCAAAGTCATCTCCATGCTCATTTACAGCATCTTCATTTAGAATGCCTGTAACTGAATGTGCTAAGTGGAATTCAATAGGTGCAAATGGTTCGTGTAGAGGTAATTCAAAGGTATAATCGTCAATGATTTCAATATTATCTGCATCTACCATGTCTAAGATGAAAGCACCTGGTGATGCAGTATCTTCATCTAATAGTCTTTGGTAGGTAAACTTAATATCATCAGCAGTTAATTCTTCACCATTGTGAAATTTAACTCCTTCTCTTAATTCAAATTTATAAGTAGTGTCATCAATAACTTCCCAGTCTTTTGCAAGTCCTGGTTGAACCTCCATATTTTCATCTTGGTCTAATAAAGTTTCAAATATTTGTTCTGTAATACGTGAGGATGGCTGGTCGTTTTCAGCTTGTGGATCTAGTGTAGGAGCATCTGCTCCTTGAGCAACTATTAATACATCTTCATCTAATTTTTCTTCTACTTCATCAGGGTCTACATCTTGCTCTCCTGCTTCTTCATCAGGATCTCCACAGCCTGTTAAGCTAAATGCCACAATACCAACCAATGCTAACACTAACATTAAGTGCTTTTTCCCTAATAATGATCTCATGGACTGCCCCTCCTTAAAGTTGTAACCAAATTTAAAATTTTCACTAAATTTTTGCCACTTTAACAAAACAAAGCAACACGATTTTTTCTTATTTTAGACCTTTTCTCACCTCCTTAATTAAATTAATTTTCTGTAAATTAACCTTTAATTTTATACTAAAATCAAAAATATTAATACTATCCCTATTGATTATACATATTAAGTGGAAATTTTGTCAATATTATAATAATTTAACAAAATTTATATAAAACCAATAAATCAGCAAATAATATCATAAACATTCTGCATATAAAATGTTGGTTAAAAAGAGGGAATTTAGCTTATAAATCGAACTAGTAATCTAAACAGCAAATAGGGGGAATATGATGAATTTACAGGATAATGTTACTTATTGTGGTAGTTTTGGTAGCAATTGTAATAATTTAGAAAAAATGATGTTGTGTAATGAGTTGCTATATGGTTATTAATTTTTATTTTTTCTCTTATGGGGATAAACTTTGTTATGCTATATAGTGAAATATTGTTTTATTGAGGTGACAGTTATGGGTGAAAAAGATCCTTTAAATAAATTAATTAAGCTTTCAGATTATAAAGAAAAAGTTAAACAACGAGAACAAAATCAAGAACATATAACAACAGAAAAAAGTAGTGATGACACATTTCCACGGAAGTATCCTGCTCCTTCACAAAGTGAAACTGATAGTAGTGAGCTAGAGAGAATAAAGAAATTAACAGTTGAAGTTGAAAAAAGAGACCAAAACATAACAGTTACAGATAATGATTTTATAGGATGTAAGGTTGACTACAAAAATGAACTTAACAGTTCTCAACTACAAGCAGTTACAACTTTAGATGGACCTATCTTAGTAATAGCTGGTGCAGGTACCGGAAAGACTCGTACTATTGTGTACCGGGTTTCTTATTTGTTAGAACAAGGCGTATTACCTGAAGAGATATTATTACTTACCTTTACCAAAAAAGCTTCTCAAGAAATGACTAGTCGTGTAGATAGCATATTAGGTGATAATCGTGGTAATAGAGTTAAAGGAGGCACTTTTCATTCCTTTGCTTTTCATATGTTAAGAAGATATTCGGGTCTTTTAGGGTTATCACCTAAATTAACAATTCTTGATCAATTAGACTCTGAAGATGTGGTTGATCTGTTGAGATCAGAATATGAATTTAACCAAAAAGAACGAGCTTTTCCCAAAAAAGAACGAATATTTGAGATAATATCTAAAGCTAGAAACACTAATCGTGATTTATATAAGATCGTTGAAGAAGAATATACAGGTCTTTATGATTATATTGAAGACCTTAATACTTTATATAAAGGTTATCAAGAATATAAAAAGCATTATCGATTGCTAGATTTTGATGATCTATTAATAGTTTTAAGAGACAATTTAAAAAGTAACCTGCGCTTTAAAGAAAAAGTACACCAGGAGATTACACATATATTAGTTGATGAATATCAAGATACTAATATACTACAAAAAGAGATTGTTGATCTAATAAGTGATAAAACAGAAAATGTTATGGTAGTAGGTGATGATTTTCAAAGTATTTATAAATTTAGAGGTGCTAACTTAGAAAATATTTTAACCTTTCCTAGTAATTATCCTTATGCTAAAGTTATTAAATTAGAAGAAAATTACCGTTCAAGACAATCTTTACTGAATTTTTCTAATGATATTATAAAAAGTGCTGAAATTGGTTACAAAAAAGCTTTATATTCAGACTTAAAAGAAGGTGATCTACCTCAGCTAGGTAGATTTTATTTTCAACAAGATGAAGCTTACTTTATAGTATCGAAAATTTTAGATAAAAGAGAACAAGGTGTAGCTTTAAGTGATCAAGCAGTACTATATAGAGCTGGTTTTCATAGTAGTTATATCCAAACAGAATTAATTAGAAGACAGATACCATATGTAGTATATGGTGGAGTTAAATTTATGGAAAGAAAGCATGTAAAAGATATGATATCCTATCTAAGATTATTAGTGAATCCTTTTGATGCAGTATCTTGGAATCGGGTATTGAAATTACTTCCTGGTATTGGTCAAGTTAGAGCTAGTCAGATAGTAGAAGAAATATATAATCAAGATGGTAGATTACAATTTGACACATTTCAAAACACATTTTACTATAAATCGCTAGCTTTACTAAAAAAAGCTCTAGAGGAAGCAAATAAAGAAAAAACTGTAGCTAAAGCAGTATCTCGGATTTGGGAGTACTATCTTCCTATACTAAAAAATCGTGAACCAGATGCAAAAGAAAGGGAAAATGATTTAGAGGTACTATATAAATTAGCTAGAAACTATCAGGACCTTGATAAGTTTTTAGCTGACTTATCATTAGAACCACCATCTAATAGTTTTCAAAAAGAGAATACACCAGCTGTTGACGAACAAGAAGAAGAGCAGTTAGTTTTATCAACAATTCATTCTTCAAAAGGACTAGAGTGGCATACAGTATATGTACCACATCTTTTAGATGGACTGTTTCCAACTTCTAAATCTTTACGTGATATATTCAGTCTAGAAGAAGAACGACGTTTATTTTATGTAGCGGTAACTAGAGCGAAAGAACAACTTTATTTAACTTTTCCAAACCAAGTGATTACTTATGATGGATACTTTATCTATCCATCTAGATTCTTACAACCTATTGAAAATAATAAATATAACTTTTTTGAAGATTGATCCTTACCACAAATTTGGTAAGGATTACTATTAAGGTTGTTACTTTATAAAAAGTTCTATTTAAATGTTAGTGTTGCGAAATTCTTATAAAGAGGGGAATTGTTATGAAGAAAAACCAACCTACACCTCAGTCAATTAACTGGGCAGTTTTGCTAATTATGGCATCAGCATATATGGCTGTTGTTTTAAATATGCAAGGAATTCAATCAATAATGCCACATATTAGAGATGAATTTTTGATCTCTAGAGCACAAGCTGGGTTATATGCAACATTCTATTTTGCAAGTGCTACTTTAGTAGCTATTTATAGTGGTAGAATAGTTGATTTTTTAGGTTCAAAGGCAGGGCTTATTATAGGTGTTGGATCAGTAGGGGGATTAATCATTTTTCAATCTTTAAGTCCCTCTTTTATAATTATATTAACTTTAGCCTTTTTTGCTGGTTTTGGTTTTAGTATTGTAACACCAGCAGCAAGTAAGGGAGTACTTAATATAGTTCCCAAAGAAAAACGAGCGTTTTCCCTTGGAATCACACAATCAGGTGCTGGGATTGGTGGAATACTAGGTGCTCTTTTATTACCATTTTTAGCTGAATTATTAGGTTGGAGAACTGGTCTTTTGATTTCTGGAACCTTTGCATTATTTATGTGCATATTTTTATTTAGATTTTATCAGGTAAGTGAATCTGAAAATAATTCAAATGGTAAAGAAAAAAGTAGCACCTTAAAAGAAGATCTAAACTATTTGTTAAATCAAAAGTATCTTATATGGATTTGTGTTATGGGTTCAGTATTTGGTATGAGTATCAGTTCAGTAACGGCACACCTACCGATCTTCTTAGATGAAGATATTGGGTTTAGTACATTTATAGCAGGAGTTGGACTAGCTATATTCCAAATTGGAGGAGTTATAGCCCATCCTGGTTGGGGTTGGTTTAGTGATTCTGTTTTAAAAGGTGAAAGAAGGGTAGGTTTAATTATTATTGGTATATTAGTATCACTAATTACTTTACTTATGGGTGGAGTCATAACACCTTTTGATGTACACCCAGTTATAGTGATGGTAGTTGCCTTTTGTTTAGGGCTTACTATTTTAGGACTACCTTCACTTTATTTATCAGCTATTGGAGAAACAGTTGAAGATGAATATGTCGGAACAGCTACAGGAATTGCTCTAACCTTTGTTAGAATAGCAAACGTAATATTTCCACCAGTTTTTGGATTATTAGCAGATATAACAGGGGATTATAGTATTAGCTGGATAATCCTTGGTATAATAATTTTATTAATTACACTTTGTTTTTATTGGTTTACCCGAGAGTTTGCAAGCTATAAAGTAAATCCAAATTATCGGGCCATGTAAATTGGCCCGTTTTTTTATGTTCTATATAATGTTGTTTTAGTTACAGTATGTAAGTTATAACAGGCAAAAAAACAAATAATATTTCATTATGAAACAAGGTAAATGACATTATGAATAGAATTAATTTATAAACAATATATATGTTAATATACAAATTACAAGGAGTGGTAGTATGAAGTTTACAAACATTGATGAAATTGACCAAAAAATTTTGCAGTTATTATCTGAAAATGCTCGGATGTCTTATGTTGAGATTGGTGAAAAAGTTAATTTATCTAGAGTAGCTGTTAAGCATAGGATCAAGGGATTAGAGGATAGTGGAGTGATAGAAAAATATAGTATTATTGTAAACCCTGAAAAGGTAGGGCGGTCTGTATCAGCTTACTTTGATATTGAAGTTGAACCTAGTTATCTATATGAAGTGGCTAATACTTTAAAAGAGAAGGAATATATTACAGATATATATCTTATGACAGGCTCTTCAAAACTACATGTTCATGCAATATTAGAATTAAATGAACATTTAGAAAAACTGATGAAAGATGAATTATATCCTCTTCCTGGTATAAAAAAACTAGAAAGTAGTATGATTCTCTCGAGGATTAAAGTAAGAAAGGGGATTCGATTATAATGCTAATAGATATATTAGCAACTGTTCCGATATTAATCCTTTTATTAGGGTTATTAGTTTTTAAACTCCCTGCACGAAAAGTAGGAGCAATTTCTTTTCTTTTTGCAGGGATAATCTCACTAGTTGTTTTTAAAACGCCCTTTACAGGGATAGCTATTGCTTTAGGGAAAGGGTTTTCTTTATCATTATATGTACTTTTAATTATTTGGGCGGCTGTATTTTTATATAACTTAGTTAAAGAAGTAGGAGCTATTAAAGTTATCAGTGAAAATATCTTATTATTAATAAAAGATCCTTTTATTCAGTTTTTGCTTTTAAGTTGGATATTTTCATCTTTTTTACAAGGTATAGCTGGTTTTGGAGTACCTGTCGCTATAGTAACTCCTATCTTAGTACATTTAGGGTTTAATCCAATTGCTTCAGTAGCATCTGTATTATTAGGACATAGTTGGTCAATAAGTTATGGCTCTATGGGTTCATCTTTTTATACTATTGGTCTTGTGACTGGCCTTTCTTCTAGTGAACTAGCTTTTTGGATGTCAGTATTTACAGCTGTAGCTATGGTTATAACAGGGCTTGGTGTTTGTTATATCTATGGAGGGTTAAAGACACTAAAAAGAGGAAGTGGATACGTTGTTTCAACTTCATTTGTAATGATACTCACAATGTTTCTAGTAACTTCAGTTGAAATGATGTCAGTTGTTTCATTACTGTCAGCTTTAGTTGGTATGATCTTTATGTTTTTCTTATATAAACAGATAAACAATGTAGCTATTCCAAAAAATCTGTATAAAGAACAGTTAAATCTAAAAGAATCAATTTTACCATATGGTCTAATAATCATATTATCAGTTATCTTTCAGGTTCTTCCTAATTTATCGTTAGAATTTTCTTTTCATTTTCCTGGATTTGAAACAGCTTTAGGACATGAAGTCAGTAGAGAAAAAAATTATGTAGATATCAATTTTCTCACTCATCCAGCCCCGATTATCATGATGTCTGCTTTAGTTGGGATAGTGTTGTACCGTACTAAAAAAGTTTTATCAACCCAAAAACTTGTAGATGTTGTAAATAGAACAGTTGAAAAAAGTACTGGTACAACACTAACCCTTACCTTTTTAATATGTATGGCTCTTTTGATGATGGATTCAGGGATGATAGATAACTTAGCTCATAATGTAGCTCAACTTTCCGGAAATTTGTATCCATTATTTGCACCATTTATTGGTCTTCTCGGAAGCTTTATTACAGGTAGTAACACTAACTCAAATGTGATTTTTGGTAGCTTTCAAGCGACTATTGCAAATACTCTAGGAGTAAGTCCAGCTATTATGGCGGCAGTACAATCTATTGGAGGATCTGTTGGGTGTAGTATTGGACCTACTCAAGTGTTATTAGGTACATCTTCAGTAAAGTTAAATGGTAATGAATCTTATGTTTACAGAAGAGTAATACATATAACACTCTTTACAGCACTAACATTAGGTATAGTAAACCTAGTTGTACTTAGTTTTTAGAATGGAGGTTTTTAATGTCTAATAAAAGTATTTCTGCTTTGATAATGGTAATAGTCTTTATATTACTTTATATGGGTATTAATTTACAAAATGAAGCCTTTTATATACCAGCAATTTCCTTGATGATAGGAAATACCTTATGGAATTTCTTTTTTTAATATAAAACTTTTGGGGGGATTAATTTGCTAAATTTTGATTCATTAAATTATCCGTATTCTTCTAGGAGAAATGTAACAATTTCTAAAAAGGGAATGGTAGCAACTTCACAACCACTAGCAGCAAATGCAGGTCTTGAAATTCTAAAACAAGGTGGTAATGCTATTGATGCAGCTGTTTGTACAGCTGCTTGTTTAACAGTAGTTGAACCAACCTCAAACGGTATAGGTGGAGATGCTTTTTCATTAGTTTGGCATAATGGTAAATTACATGGTCTAAACTCAAGTGGACAAGCGCCACAGGATATAAGTAGAGAAAAGGTGGTCGAAAGAGGCTATGAAAAAATGCCAACTTTAGGACCACTTCCTGTTACTGTACCAGGAGCTCCAGCTGCTTGGGTAGAGATGAATGAAAAGTTTGGAAAGTTATCATTAGAAAAAGTACTAGCTCCAGCTATTCGCTATGCTTTAGAGGGTTATCCAATCACACCAACACTCGGAGAAAATTGGGACCGTGCTTTTAAAAAATACAGTAAAGAATGTAAAGGAGAAGAGTTTTCTGAATGGTTTAAAATATTTGCTCCAAATAAAAGAGCTCCAAGAATCGGCGAAATGTGGTCATCTAAAGATCATGGTGAAACTTTAAGAAAAATTGCAGAAACAAAAGGTGAACACTTTTATAAAGGAGAAATTGCAGAAAAAGTAGATCACTATTTTAAAAAGTATAATGGATACTTAAAAGGAGAGGATCTAGAACAGTTTTCTTCACAGTGGGTAGATCCCATCTCTGTTAACTATCGTGGTTATGATATTTGGGAGATACCACCTAATGGTCAAGGTTTAGTTGCTCTTATGGCTTTAAATATCTTAAAACAAGAAGAGTTTTCTTCAAAAGAAGCACTAGATACCTATCATAAACAGATAGAAGCATTAAAGCTTGCTTTTGTAGATGGACAAAAATATATTACAGATCTAGAGCATATGAAAGTATCATTAGATGATTTACTATCAGATACTTATGCAAAAGAAAGGTTAAACCAAATAGGGGATACGGCAATCACCCCTGAACCAGGTAAACCTGATCAAGGTGGAACTGTGTATTTAGCTACTGCTGATGAAGAGGGTAATATGGTATCCTTTATTCAAAGTAACTATATGGGCTTTGGTTCAGGTGTTGTATTACCTGGTACAGGGGTATCACTTCAAAATAGAGGACATAGTTTTTCTTTAGATAAAGATCACTATAATGTACTAGAACCAGGTAAAAGAACTTATCATACTATTATTCCAGGTTTTATGACAAAAGGAGATGAACCGGTAGGCCCTTTTGGTGTAATGGGTGGATTTATGCAACCACAGGGTCATCTACAGGTAGTTATGAATACAATTGATTTTGGTATGAACCCACAAGCTGCTTTAGATGCTCCAAGATGGCAATGGACTGAAGGTAAAAAAGTTTCTTTAGAACAAAACTTTTCATCAAATATAGCAAAAAGCTTAAATAGAAGAGGACATGACATAAACCTAAGTTTAGAATCAGATAGTTTTGGAAGAGGGCAAATCATTTTTAGAGATCCTAAATCTGGGGTATTATTTGGTGGAACAGAACCACGTACTGATAGCACTATAGCTTCCTACTAACGAAATGGAAAAGGATGATTCTTTTTGTGTTTATAATGGTCCATATTAAATGATAGCAAGCTGTTTGCAGGTATTTAACTTTTGCTAGTTAGTGAGATATGAAAATATTAGTTAAAGACTTTGAAGATAACATAAGGCTTAGGCTATATACTCTAGAGCTTTCAGTGGTAAGATGTAGTAACTTTTTTAGGGCTAATAGTATTTCTTTATTTAAGCTTATGGTAGTTCTTGTAGTTGTTATTGCTGTAATAAACAGTAGTAGAAGCCAGAGGAGGAACTTGTAATGGTAATAATTAGTGCTAGCAGACGAACAGATCTTCCTGCATACTAGAAAGATTGGTTTATAAAACGAATAGAAAAAGGTTATTTTGTAAGGAATCTTGACCCAAATAATGTAGAGGTAATCGTTTTTTGGACTAAAAATCCCGAACCTTTTATAAATAATCTAGATCTATTACAAAAAAGGGTTATTACAGTATTAGGGCTTTCATTCCACGCTTTCAATCGTGGGGTGAAAGCCTATTTTTTTAATAAAATACAGTTGTAGTATAAAGAAAAAACATATACAATTAAATCATATGAAACAAGAATATAGAAGAACTAAAACAATCGTGTCCTTAATTAACTATCATTTTGTTTTCTGCCCAAGATACCGAAGAAAGATATTTTCTAATCCAAAGGTAGAACAGCGTTTTAAAGAAATTGTCCATGAAGTATGTACTGAACAAAAAATTGAAGTACTAGCAATCAAGTGTGAAAAAGACCATACGCATCTATTTTTAAATGCTCTACCACAAATAAGTCCATCTCAAATTATGGCGAAGATAAAAGGAGTGAGTTCAAGAAAGATTCGCCAAGAGTTTAAGCATTTAAATCACATGCCAAGCTTATGGACACGTTCTTTTTTTGTATCAACAACAGGGAATGTATCAAGTGAAACAATCAAAAAGTATGTTGAAGAACAGAAAAAAAGGGGGTGACCTAATGAAGAAACAGTAAAAATAAAACTAGTGCCGACTAAAAACCAAGAAAAACATCTGACCAATATTTCAAAAGAATATATTAAAATTAGCCGTAAAGTGGTTGATTTTTCAAATATCCGAAACACGGCAAGAACAAGCCATAAAAACGAAAAGAACCTACATACATGGTCATTTTACCGGTTAGCATTATTTATTGAGTACAAAGCAAAACTATGAGGTATTAAAACCCACCGAGATCGGGTAGCAGGAATGAACATCATCCATACACCTGTGATAGCAGAAATGAATTGAGGACGCATAGCTACCCGAAAATCCCACGCATTCATGCGTGTGGGAGTGTCAATTTCTACTGCATTTTTCTTATTAAGCCCTAAATATAAAAATAATTTATATGGTGGTAGATAATTAAGTAACCCCTAGTAGTTTTTTAACCACTAGGGGTCTTTTTTCTTTATTTGAGGTTTTCAACTATTACTTTTGTACTTTCTTTCATCATATTAATATAACTGTCAGCATTTGTTTCTTCGTCACCGATAGCATCAGTGTAAACTTCTTTTGCGAGCTCTACTCCAGTTTCATCTGATATATTTTCCATATACCTAGGATCAACCGTTGACTCTGCAAAAACAGCAGGTACTTCACTTTCGTTTACTAGATCAATAATATTTGCTATTTGCTGGGGTGTTCCCTCTTCATGAGCATTTAGTTCCCATATACCATTTGTGTCAAATCCATATCTATCCCCGTAGTACTTAAAGGCGTGTTCACTAGTTATGATTAACCGGTTATCTTCAGGTATTTTATTAGTTTCTTCTTCTATATATTTATCTAATTCTTCAAGTTCTTCTATATATTCATCTGCTTTTTCTTGGTAGTACTCACTATTTTCAGAATCTAATTCTTTTAGGGTAGTTACTATCTTATCTACATAATAATCTCTTACATGTAAAGGGTTTAACCATAAGTGTGGATCTGGTATATCATCAGTTCCCTCTAAGGGAATTTTTGGTCCTTCTTCTGCTATGGGGATTACATCTACATCTGTAACATTTTCTGTCACCTGTTCAAGCCAAGCTTCTATATTATAACCATTTATAAAAAAAACGTCTGCATCAGAGATTTCTTGAAAATCGCTAGGTGTTGGTTCATACTCTTCTGGTTCTTCACCTAAAGGAACAATATAGTTAACTTCAGCTTTATCACCAGCTATTTCTTCTGTCATATCAGCTATGATAGAAAGACTTGTGACAATTTTTAGCTCATTTGAATCGACTTCTTCAGAAGTTTCTTGACATCCTGTTGTAACTAACAGAATAGAAGTGAGTAAGAGAGTTAATAAAACTTTCATACGGAATTCCTCCTTAAATTTTTAGTTAAAATACCTTCTTTTGGTGAGAAAAGAAATGCACCTAAAAAGAAGATAGATGCAACTAACACAATGGCTCCTCCTGTAGCAACATCATAGATATATGATAGATAAACCCCGATTAAAGCTGAAATAACTCCAAAGAAAGTTGATAGAAGTAGCATTTTGTTTAGTCTATCAGTGAGTAAAAACGCTGTTGCAGAAGGAGTTATTAACATAGCTACAACTAAAACTATACCTACAGTCTGAAGTGAAGCTACAGTGACTAGTGAAAGTAGTAGCATTAATAGGTAATGAATTTTACCTGTAGAGATACCAATTGCTTTTGCCATAACAGGATCAAAGGTTGATAAGACAAGTTCACGATAGAAGATAAAAATCCCAAGAAGAGATAAAAGACCTGTTGAAGCTGTTAAGATTAAATCTCCAATAGATACAGCTAACACGTTTCCAAATAAGATATGCCAAAGATCTACTTCTGTACCATCTAGAGCTGTTATCATAACAATCCCTAAAGCAAAAGCTGCAGTAAATAAGATTCCAATTGAGGAATCATCTTTAATTTTACTGTTTTGACTTACATATCCAATACCGAGAGCTGTTAAAACACCAGTAAATACTGCGCCTATGAAAAAAGTGATTCCTAATAGATAAGATATGACAACTCCTGGTAGTACTGCATGGGAAATGGCATCACCCATTAGAGCGATTCTTCTTAATATAATAAAGCAACCTAATATACCACAGATAATCCCTACTAAAGTACCAGCTATTACAGCATGTTGTAGATAAGTGTAGTTTGTAAGTGCTTCAATGAACATACTAAACTGTTCTATCATTCTGTAACCACCAGGATATCTTCATCCTGTTCATCTAGAATTGTAGTTTTACCTTGATACGCTTTTTCTAAATTTTCAGGGTTTAATACTTCTTTAGCTTTACCTTGAGCTACTAATGTCTTGTTTATTAGTAAGATAGAATCAAAATATTTTGAAGCTTTTTTTAGATCATGATGAACTACAAAAAGAGTCTTTCCTTGAGATGCTAGTGAAGTTAATAAATTAGTAATAATTTCTTCTGAAGTAAAGTCTATTGCTGAAAAAGGTTCATCTAAAAAGAATAGTTCAGCATTTTGTGAAAGCGCTCTTGCAAGAAAAACTCTTTGACGTTCACCTCCTGAAAGTTCACCTATTTGACGGTCTTTTTTATAATCCATCTTTACTTTTTTTAGACTATCTAGGACTAGCTCTTTATCTGTTTTACTTGGTCCTTTAAATCTTTTTAGATAGGGGTAACGACCCATCATAACTGTTTCAGATACAGATATGGGAAAGCTTAAATCAATATCATTTTGTTGTGGTACATAGGCTATATTTGATCTAGCTTTTTTAATAGAAGATTCAAAAACCTTTATTGAACCTTTTTTACATTTTAAAAGACCCATTATGGCTTTAATAAGGGTGGATTTACCTGCTCCATTAGGTCCAATTACCCCAGTTATTTGTCCTTTAGGTACCTTAAAAGAGATATTTTCAATTGCAGTTGTTTCATCATAAGATACTGTTAGATCATTAACTTCTACAGCAAAAACTGTTTTATTTTCCATACATCAACCCTCCAATAATCTTAACTTAGCGATGACTAAAAAAGTTACTCGCGGTTAATAGGCATCATTCACTATTACGGTATGCCTAGAGGGTTAATGGTGTGCTTGTCCATTAAAAAACTATATGCATTTATGTAATATTATAAAATAAGATTGCATATATTTTAGGTTACTTTTTTTTATATTGTTTTTTGTATTCAGAGAACTTTGTTATTATAGAAGGGTTATTTTTAAGAAAGTCAACTAAGAGAGATAAGTTTTGATAGTTCTCAAAACTTATATGATGTTCTATCCTCTCAACTTCTCTTTGTACATCTCCTTCAGTTCCTATAGTCTTAAAAAATTCTTCTAATAATTGATGTCTTTTCAATAGATACCTACCATATTTTTTACCTTTTTCGGTCAAATGTATCATTCCATATTTTTCATAATTCAGATAAGATTTATTACATAATTTTTTTATCATTCTTGAAACAGAAGCTGGTTTTACATTTAAATTATCTGCTAATTCACTTACTCTTGTATATCCTCGAGTATCACTTATACGGATGATCATCTCTAGATAATCTTCCATACTAGGAGTTAGAGTATCTTTATCAGCTTGTATTTCATAACCACGATCAGTAAAAAATTGTCCAAACTTTTGTTTGTCTTTACTCATAAACCTCACCCCTTAAAAATGTCTTAGTTATTTATATGCAGTGGTAAAATTTATAAGAAATAATAATTTAGAGAAGCTGATAAATCAAATTTTGAAGGAGTTGCCACGCATTCTCATGACTTTAGTCATGAGATGTTCACATAATGCGAAAATTAAGCAATTTAGTGGGAATTTGTTGAGGTGGTACCTAATTTACTAGAGTTTAACAAAACAATTAGTTAACTTTTCTTAACTAAAAAAATATTCACCGGATTTAAGTTATCGACAAATAAATACTTGATTGAAAACTTGTTTTGCTTCATAATGTTATATAACTAAACTGAAAGATTCTCTATGTAAAGGAGTGAAGATTATGGACAAGCAGATGAAAAAACCACCTGTAATTGTTGCACTTATACCAATTTTATTCTTAATTGTTGCTTTATCTGTTAGTATAATTAGATTAGAAGCCGACCCTCATATTCCCTTGGTTTTATCTTCTGCTGTAGCAGCTTTTGTTGCAATGTTAGTAGGATATAAATGGAATAATGTTGAGCAGGGGATCTTTGATGGAATCATGATGGCCATGCAAGCCATAGTAATTTTAATGGTTGTAGGGATGTTAATCGGTACTTGGATCCAAGGTGGAGTAGTACCAACGATGATCTATTATGGTTTACAAATATTATCCCCTCAAATATTTTTGATTGCAGCTATGATCATATCTGCTGTTGTTGCTATTTCAGTTGGTAGTTCTTGGTCAACTGTAGGAACAATCGGTATTGCCCTTGTGGGAATTGGTGAAGGTCTAGGAGTACCTACAGGTATGGTTGCTGGTTCTATCATATCAGGAGCGTATATAGGTGATAAATTATCACCGCTTTCTGATACAACAAACCTAGCTTCAGGAACTGTAGGAGACACTGATTTATTTGAGCATATTAGGCATATGCTTTATGTTACAGTTCCGGCAGTAGTAATAAGTGGTATTATATATGGTATTTTAGGATTTACCGTAGTAGATAGTGCACAAATGGAAGGTGGACAGATTCAAACTATAACATCTACTCTGTCAGAGCATTTTTATATTAGTCCAGTATTATTACTTGCACCAATTTTAGTAATTGGACTTATTGTAATGAAAGTTCCACCAATCCCTGGTTTATTAGGTGGAAGTATTTTAGGTGCTATATTTGCTATAACATTCCAAGGTGCTGACTTTGCTTCTGTAGTTGAAACAATGCACTATGGTCCTGAAATTGAAACAGGAGTAGAAATGGTTGATGGTTTATTAAATGAAGGTGGCCTAGATGGGATGATGTGGACTATTTCATTAATCATGGCTGCTCTGAGTTTAGGTGGAATTTTAGAAAAGTGCGGATTTTTACAGGTTATTTTAGAAGGGGTATTAACTATTGCACATCGTGTAGGAATATTATCTTTAATCAGTCATGTTGTTTCAATCTTTGTAAACTTAGTGACTGCTGATCAGTATCTATCAATTGTACTACCTTCTAGAATGTTCAGAGATGCCTTTAAAGCTAAGAATGTTCATCCGAAAAACTTATCTAGAATTGCAGAATCAGCAGGTACTGTAACATCACCTCTGATTCCATGGAATACTTGTGGAGCATTTATGGCAGGTGCATTAGGTATATCTCCAGTGGTATATTTACCATTTGCATTCTTTAATCTACTAGCACCACTAATCTCAATTATTTATGGATTTACTGGATTTAGTATGACTAAATGGGAAGAAGAAGAATCTTCATAATGATAATCAAGATGGTCCTATAAGGACCATCTTGATTAGTGCTTAACTTATTTTAGGTGGTTGATACTAACTAAACTTCTTCACATTTCAGTATTTGCTGCAGTATTTATTATTTATTAAAGATGGGCTAATACTTAAGAACTTGATTTACAGCTAATTCTAATAGCTTTGGTGCTTCTTTTGTAAAGAATGGTACATGAAGTCTTTCTGTATATTGATGTGCATCTTTCCCAACAGGTCCGACATTTAATACTGAAACATCTAACTTTTTGATTTCTTCAATTGGGATATTATAGACATGTCTTAATGATGGCATGTTAGGACTCAAATAATTACTGATTTCATCACCATCTATTAAGGCAAAATAACTTAAATCACTAATACCTTTGAAAAACTCAGTAACGGTAAAGTCTAGCCCATATCTTTCTTTTCCTTGAGATTTAATCTTTTCTACAACATCTAAGATAAAGAGCTCTTTTTCAGTTTCTCTTCTGTTTCTAACATGAGGATAAAATGGTGGTAAAAAGGCTACTACAATTTTAGGTTCACGATCAGGACACATATCATGGATCTTATTTACTAGTTCTACAGTAAATTCACGTTCATCTAGCTTAGTTTCTTTTAATTCTTCTATTACTCTGTGATAATAGTTCATGAATTGATCTCCAAATGCATCGTAAGCTGACTGAAAAAGTTCTTGAAAGGTATATACTTGTGGGTTCATACCTTCTGTTATATTAGTACTTTGCCCCCATCCGCTTTCAACACTTCTAGAGCTTGACATACCTTTGAACTCTTTTAATCTGTTATTGTAAATCTCTACAGAATTCTCTAAAGCATTTTGTCCTACTTTTTTTAATTTCTTTAAAATATCTAGTGGAGTAGAATTAATAGTAAGTATATTATAGTATCCGACCGTAACTTGTGGAGTGGTTACGTTATATACTCCTCTCAAGTCATTTGTTTTAAGGTTTACAGGAGGTGGTGTTAGTTCACCCCGAAACTCATCAACAAAATCAGTGTTTTTTTCCATTAGTGATTGTACTTGAGAAAATATAAGACTAGAGTTTAACCCTGAAAAAGGGCTCCCTCCATGTGTTTCTTTACCAAAGCAATAAAAAAGAGGTAGAATTTTACCAATACTTCCTATAGCAAGTTCATGTCTACCTTTAGAGTCAGGTTGGTGACTTTCACTTTTAATTACTGATACAAATTCTAAAGCATATTGCTCCTGTAATTCTAATAGATGAGAAAGAGACGCGATAACTCCAGCTGAGTTATTCTCTTCATCTGGAACTGATAAAAGTAGTATATTACCTGTAAGGTCTGGTACTTTGTATGAATAATCGTTCATAAGAGCTAGTTGTAATGCTGCACCAGCTTTCATATCCATTACACCACGGCCAAAAACCCACTCACCTGACTCTAAGTCTTTTTTAGCATCTTCTGTTAGCTCAAAACTTGCTATTTTATCTGTGATTTCTTCTATATCAAAAGCTTGATCTCGTAACTTTCCAAAATCATCAACATCAGCAACATCATGATGATGTATTAAGATAACTGTTTTATTACCTGAACCTTTTATTAAACCCGTTACATATTGTCTGTTTAAATTGTCACCTAGAATATCTTTTATATGTAGTTTATCTTCATGTTCTTTAAAGTATGGTATCTCACTTAAAATATTATATATTTCTCTTGCCATATCACGTTCGTTTTCAGTACTAGATATACTAGGAACCTTTACTAAACGATATAATAATTTTAATAATTTATTTTCATCATGTAACCACATTAAGTTCCCTCCCTACATTTCAAAAATTCAGACAAATGAATTATAACACAAACAATCGTAGGTTATCACATTATATAAGAAAGTATGCTACCCAAAATTTGAGTAGCATACTAAAGAACTTAATCAAATTGCATGATTTTTTGTAAGTCATCTGATAGATTTTCTAGTTTAGCTTTGTCTAAATGTAATTGGTCACGAAAATACGGTGTAGTATCTTTAAAATAAACTTCCATACTAAAGTGTTCAGCTTGTGTCAAATCCTCACGATATCCGGATAAAGTTAGTACTTCTTGGATTAAACTATTATCAGTTATTTTAGCTTTTTTTGAATCTTTTTCTCTACCAATTCTTGAGTCTGTTTTTTCAATTGTAATATAGTTAATCTTTTCAGGGGTAAGGGCAAAATCCTTATAATAATTATTTTCTTTAAGCCAGTTAAGAAGTTGATAGTCTTTTTTTATTACATACCTATTTGATGAACCATCTTTTGATTTAACACTTGCTACTAGATAATTTCTGTTTCTACTAAATATATTTTCATAGCTTAGATTCTTGATATCTGTTTTTAATAATGAGTGAATTTTTTCAATACTTTCTTTATCACTAAAAGTTTTTTTATCTTCTAATACTCTTTCATCTTTTAAATCTATATTTTCTATTTGATTACTATTTTTTCTTAATATAGGGAATTTACCCTCTTTATATTCTGGTGACTCAAATATAGGTTTAAGTTTAGAATTATATTTATCTTCATCAATTTGATATTGTCTTACAACATACTCTTCATTTTCTAACCTATATATTATGAAAAATTGAGAACCACTATTGGTACTTCCTTGTTCAATTAGTTCTTCATGGAGTTTTTTAATGTTTTTAATATTTTCTTTTTCTGTGAAAAAACCTTCAGCTTCACTTGGGTCCATCTCTCCCTGTTCTACATCATGAAGGTAAGAAAACCCTCGTGAAAAATAGATATATTCAATTTCATCACTATCTGGAATATGACTTGAATACCCTATTACATCAGCTTGAATACCTGTAAAAACTATTAAAATAATAATGATATAGACTAGATAACCCTTAAAAGAACTAAAGACTTTATATGTTTTTTGGATAGACATTTCAGCTATAAAATACCCAATCAAAGAAGCTATAATATATCCTATTAATATCATAACCGGAGTATCATCAGAAATACTAGCAAAATATGCACCACCTAAAAGCATAGAACAAATACTAACACCATACTTAAATACAGGTGTAATTACTTTAAAGGAAATCACATCTCCTGCTATTTCAATATGCCTTAGTTTATAGGCATAATAGGCTATAAATAAAAACAAGAGAGAGAAAAATGGGTATATTAATATCAATTCACTTAGTTCTATAGATGATCCTATTAAAGAAAATGGTAATTTTTCTAAAAATGCTGGATCATTCTGTAAAGGATTATAGCTACTATAACCATGTAGTATTCTAGGTAAATTCACCTGTAATAAAGCAAAAAGACCTAACGGTAAAATGTGTAAGATATAATTGAAAACTAAATGTGCTATTGTATTTGCAGTAAACATTCCAACAAAGGTAGCAAAACTAAATATTAATAAGATAATCATTAAACTGTAACCCGTCCATGTGAATATATCAATAAAAGAAAAGACAAGTCCCAGATCAGTGGTTAGATTAAAAATCACTAATATCAAACTATTAACTAAGATAGGAACAGTCAATAGTAAGAGTCCACTAACAATGTGTGTTATAAATAATTGTTTTCTTGTTAATGGTAGACTATGGATAACAGAAGCTGCATTTTTTATGTGTAGATAACGAAACACTAAAATAGCAACTACTACTGGTACAATGAAGATAAGAAACATTTGAATACTACTTTGGTGAGAGGTTAGGTCAAATAATCTAATAATATTATTTTTACTATATCCTTGGTCAATTGTATCCATTAACATAAAAGTTCTAAGTGGAAATGTGAAAAAGAGTAATAATGTGTATAGAACACTGATCCACCAATATCGCTTTAGATCACTTTTGAAAATACCATTACTAAATAGTGACATTATTGATTTCATAACCTAAACCTCCTAATTCGTAAATGAATACTTCCTCTAGCGTTAGAGAAAGAACATCTAAAATTAATGGGTTAGCTTTTTTCAAAGTATTTAATAATTCTTCTTTATCTCCTCTAACAACTAATGTATTAACACTACCATTTTTAGAATTGTGTAACACTTCAAACCCTTGTAACAGTTGATTAAAGTCACTTTCAAAAGCTACCTGTATTTTGTGAATATTGGTTTTTAAGTTATCAAGCTCACGCTGAACAACCATTTTACCATCGTAAATGATGCCAATATGACAACAAACATCTTCAAGTTCACGTAAATTATGTGAAGATACTAGAATAGTAGTTTTTCGTTCAGATACATCTTGAAGCATAAGGTTCCAGATTTTTTTGCGCATAACAGGATCAAGTCCATCGACTGGTTCATCTAAAATCATGACTTTAGGCATAGTACAAATACCAAGCCAAAAGGCAACTTGTTTTTGCATTCCTTTTGATAATTTACTTATTCTATTGTTAATGTCTAAAGGGAAATATTCTTTTAAGCTATCAAATCTCTCTTGATTCCAATTTGGATAAATCCTAGCGTAAAATTTACTTGCCTCTTTGATTGAATATTGATTGAAAAAGTATAAATCATCTGGGATATATATTAAAGAAGATTTAACTTTTGGATTTTCATAGACTTGTTCATCAATTATTTTAACTGTACCACTATCAGGTCTGTAAACACCTGCTAAATGCTTAATTAAAGTAGTCTTGCCTGCACCATTTGGACCTAATAAACCATAAATTGAACCTGGTTTAATTGATATATTAATATCATCTAAGACTTTAAAAGGACCAAAATACTTGGTTAAATTGTTAACTTCAATCATCTAAACCCTCCTTATTCTTGTTTCATAGAGTCATAAACTTCATGTAAAAGATCAGTAAGTTCTTTTTTAGAGACATTTAAGTACTTTAATTCTAAAACTGTTTTTTTAAGTTCTTCTAGAAGTTCTTCCTTTCTTTTTAGATTTGTATCATCTAAAGGTGAAACAAAACTCCCCTTACCACGAACAGAATAGATAAATCCTTCAGCCTCTAAATCTTTATAAGCTTTTTGAATAGTGTTAGGATTAATAGTTAAAGTTTGTGCTAAATCCCGTACAGAAGGTACTTTTTCATGGGACTTTAAAACACCGCGAATAATTAAAAACTTAATCTTTTCTTTAATTTGTTCAAATAAAGGTCTCCCATCTTTGTAATCTATTTGTATCATTTCAAACCTCCTTAGAACTGTATTAATTTAACTAATACAGTTAATACACTTAAATAATATCTAATATTCTTAAATTTGTCAATAAAAAAAACCCACCTAAGAAGTTAGGTGGGTAATCCACATAGATTGTTAATAAGGTTGTTGATAAACTAAAAAACCGCAAGTTAATACTTGCGGTTTAAGTGGTCGGGGCGGCAGGATTTGAACCTGCGACTCCTTGGTCCCAAACCAAGTGCGCTGCCAAACTGCGCTACGCCCCGTCAATTGCTCACGAATTATATTATAAAGATTTATAAACAGAATGTCAACCTTTTTTTCAAAATTTTTAGTTTATGTTTATATTAGAAACTTTTTGTGCTAAGATTGGGTAGATATCGAAATTCGATATCATGGTCAGGAGGTCTAGTATGAAAAAACGAGCAATTAGGAAACTATATTTAGGCTTTATTCAAATCTATATCTTATATCATGCTAAAGTAGAACCGTTTTATGGTTTATGTATGATCGAAGAGCTAAAGGACCATGGGTATGATATTAGCCCAGGTACTTTATATCCTATTCTTCATAACATGGAAAAGGACGGGCTTTTAGAAAAGCATGAAAAGGTAGAAAGTGGTAGAGCGAGAAAATACTATCATACAACTGAGTTAGGTGATGAAGCATTACAAGAAGGTAAAGAGAAGGCAAAGGAGTTATTTTCAGAAATTAGTAAAGAGGAGTGAAAATCGTGTATGATTTAAAAAATGTAGGCTATCAAAATATAATTTATATTGAAGATTTAGAAATAAAGAAAGGGCTCATAACATCTATAGTAGGGGAAAGTGGTAGTGGAAAAACAACCTTACTTCGATTATTAAATCAGCTAATTAGTCATGATACAGGCGATATCTATTTTGAAGGAGAAAATATTGAAACTATGGACACTATAGCCCTAAGAAGAAAGGCAATTATGTTACCACAAAACCCGATAATTATCTCACAAACTATTAGAGATAATTTGAACTTAGGTTTAGAATTGTCTGAAAAACCGAAGAAAGAGGATAGTGAGTTAATAGAAGCATTAAAGTTTTTTAATTTAGACAAAGATTTAGATAGTGATGCAACAAAACTATCTGGAGGAGAAAAACAACGACTTTCTTTTGCTAGAATCTTATTAATGGATCCAGAAGTATTTTTACTAGATGAACCATCATCAGCTTTAAATGAAGAGCTAGAAGATGTGGTGTTATCTAGGTTTTTTAATTATTCTAAAAAGAATAACAAAGCTGTTGTAATGGTTACTCATTCTAGAACTATTGCTTTTAAATATTCTGATGAAATTATATCTGTTGAGAAAAAAGTAGCTGTTAAGGAGGATAAATAATGGAAAATGAAGTGATCAGTCTCGGGCTTTATCAAATGGTAGCTGCTTATTTATTTGTACTCATACTTTTAGCTATAGTTAGGTTAAAGAAGATACCTAGAGAAAAAGAGATAATTATATCTGCATTAAGGATGAGCTTACAGTTAGTAATTATGGGTTATGTATTAATATTCATATTTGAAAATGAGCATCCAGTAATAACACTTTTAATAATTCTTGTTATGGAAGCTTTTGCGATAAATAATATATATAAAAGATCAAAGATAAAATTATCTTATCAATTGAAAAAGATAATTGCTATTTCAATGTTAGTAGGAACATTAACAAGTATCTTTTTTTTCATATTAATAGTTATTAATGTTTCACCATGGTATGATCCTCAATACTTTATACCTATTTCAGGTATGATGATAGGTAATTCAATGACAGGCATAACTTTAGGTGTAGAACGATTAGCTGATGGAATGAACTCAGAAAGAGAGTCAGTAGAAACTTATTTAATGTTAGGAGCACGCCCTGATGTAGCTGCTAGACGAATAATTAATAATTCCTTTGAATCCGCTATCTTACCTACAATTAACAATATGATGGGAATGGGAATAATCTTTTTACCTGGTATGATGACAGGTCAGATTTTAGCTGGAGTTGTACCCACAACAGCTATAGCATATCAGATTGCTATTATGCTTGCTGTTTTAGGTGGAGTATCCTTAACAGTTATTAGCTTTGTACAATTAGGCTATAAAACTTTTTTTAATGAAAGAAATCAATTAATTTGGTAGAATAGATTTATAGACTATAAATGGAGGTGTTTATTTAATGTCAACGATTGAACACATATCTAAAAAGGCAGATGAATTACAAGATGAACTAGTAGAAATTAGAAGAGACTTTCACAAATATCCAGAAACTGGGTGGAAGGAATTTAGAACAGTTTCTAAAATATGTAGATATTTAAAAGATTTAGGATATGACTTGAGTGTAGGGAAAGATGTTGTGGATGAGAAAACTAGAATGGGTCTACCTTGTGAAGAAGAATTACAAACTGCTTATGAAAGAGCAAAATTACAAGGTGGAGATGAAGAATTTCTTGAAAAACTAAAAGGTGGTTTTACAGGAGCTGTAGCAACTCTAGATACAAAAAAAGAAGGACCTACAGTAGCTTTTCGCTTTGATGTTGATGCAAATGATCTTAAAGAAACAAATGATCCAAATCACCTTCCTGTAAAAGAAGGTTTTGCATCAGAGAATGAAAATGCAATGCATGGCTGTGGACATGATGGACATGCTGCTATGGGTCTTGGATTAGCTAAATTAGTGAAGGAACTGAGTGATAATTTTACAGGGAAAATTAAACTTATCTTTCAACCTGCTGAAGAAGGGGTAAGAGGCGGACGCTCTATGGTAGAAGCGGGTGTATTACAAGATGTTGATTACTGCTTTGGCTCTCATGTAGGTTTTGGAATTGAAGAAATAGGTAAAGTAACCTCTGGTAATGAAAGTTTTCTTGCAACTACAAAACTAGATGTTAAATATAAAGGATCACCTGCTCATGCAGGAAGTACTCCAGAAGAAGGAAATAATGCTTTACTAGCAGCTTCAACAGCTATGTTAAATCTTCATTCCATCTCAAGACATAGCCAAGGTGCATCAAGGATAAATGTTGGTACTTTACAAGGTGGTAGTGGAAGAAATGTAATACCTGCTAGTGCTGACATGAAAATAGAGACTAGAGGTGCAACTACTGAAATTAATGAATTTATTGAAAAGCGAGCTAAAGATGTAATTAAAGGTGCTGCAACCTTACAAGGGGTAGAGTATGAAATATTAGAAGCGGGAGGCGCACTTGCTTCTAAAAGTGCTGAAAAAGCAGTTAAATTAGTAGAACAGGTAGCTAGTTCACACGAAAAAGTGACTGAATTCACAGATTCATCGCATTTTGCAGGTAGTGAAGACTTTTCTTACATGATGTCTTATATGTCCAAAAAAGGTGCACCACATGCTTATCTAGTATTTGGTTCACCTGTAACCGGAGGTCATCATAAAGAAAACTTTGATTTTGACGAAAGTGTACTTTCATTAGGAGTAGATTTTTTAGCAAGTTTACTTTATAAGATAACTAATTAGACTAAAAAAAGAACTTTTCTGCTTTAGACGGAAAAGTTCTTTTTTTAATTGTTTTTTCTTGTAAGTGAAATTAATTCGATGTACAATAGGGTCTAGTATGTGAAAGTAGGAGGTGGGCTAATGAGAGTTATTATCGTTGGTGGGGGCACTATTGGTGTAGAGCTTGCTAGAAAACTCTCTGAGAAAGACCAAGATGTAGTTTTGATTGAAAAGAGCTCTGAGAAAATCTCAAAAATTTCTCGAAACCTAGATATTATGCTAGTCCAAGGAAATGGGGCTAGCTTTAAAATATTAGAACAGGCAGGTATCTCACAAGCAGATCTCTTAATTGCTGTTACTGAAATAGATGAAGTTAATATAATTGCTTGTATGTTAGCTAAAGGTTATGATGTAAATAAAACTGTAGCTAGAATAAGAAACCCTGAATATACAGAAGGTACACAGGTTTTTTCACATGATCAACTTGGGATAGACATTATAATTAATCCAGAACTTGTAACAGCCCAAGAAATGGCAAAAATGATTAGAACCCCTAATGTGCAAGGAGTAGAATATTTTGCTGATGGTAAAGTACAGATGGTGGGTATAATTGTTGAAGAAAAATCACCAATTGCTCATAAACTTGTAAAAGATATAGATTTTCCGTACTCAAGTAATATTGTTGCTATTTTGAGAGGTAAAAAACAAGTTATTATCCCGGGTGGAACGGATGAAATTTTACCTGGTGATGAAATATATCTAATTGGCCAAAAAGGTTTAATTTCATCTTTAGGTCATTTTACAAGACATCCTAAGAAAAAACCTCAAAATGTTTTAATAATAGGTGGAGGAAGAATTGGTTATCAATTATGTAATATATTAGAAAAAAATATGAGTCGTAAAAATCAAATGAATATAAAGCTCGTTGAAGAAGATGAAAAAAGTTGTGAACAACTAGTTGAAGACCTTAATAAAACAATGGTTTTAAAAGGTGATGGAACAAACCTAAAGTTTTTACAAGAAGAAGATCTAAAAGATGTGGATGTAGTCGTTTCTGCAACTGGAGATGATAAAACCAATTTATTATCATCAGTTATGAGTAGAGAATTAGGTGCTGATAAAACTATAGTAGAAGTGATTAAGGAAGATTATGAAGCTGTTTTAGATAATATGCAAGTAGATAAAGCTATTAGTCCTAGAACTTTAACCGCTGCCAAAATTCTACAACTAATTAGAGATGATATTGTGATATCAATGGCTATTCTGGGAAATGAAAAAGCTGAAATTACAGAACTAATTGTTCCAAATAATGCACCAGTAGCCAACAAAAAACTTATTGAAGCAAAGTTTCCAAGGGGTATATTAATAGGAGCGATTGTACGACAAGATCAAATTATCATACCTGGAGGTCAAGATGTTATCTTACCTGGTGATAGAGTGATTATTTTTGCTACTTCTAAAACAAATAAATTAGTAGATAAATATTTTTCAAAGCCTAAGTAACAAAGGTGGAGGTAACCAATGAATACAAAAAATATTGTTAAGATGTTAGGATATTTTCTATTTTATTTTGGGCTTACAATAATAATACCTCTATTATGGTCAATTTTTGATGATGGCCCGGGAAAGATGGCTTTTAGTTTAACGATGATTTTTACTGTGAGTTTAGGATGGGTACTAAAAATATTTGTTAATGCTGATGAAGAAGATATATCTTTAAAAGATGGATTTGCTATAGTAACATTTTCATGGATACTCGCAGCTACAATAGGAGCTGCACCTTATTTAATAGTAGGTGTGTTTGAAAGTTTTGTTGATGCTTTTTTTGAAGCTATGTCAGGGTTTAGTACTACAGGTGCTACCTTAATTGATGATATAGAATCTTTGCCAAAAGATATATTACTTTGGAGAAGTATGACTCAATGGCTTGGAGGGATGGGAATAGTTGTATTGTTCGTAGCACTATTCCCACGACTTGGTGTAAAAGGCATGCAACTTTTAAAAGCAGAAGTACCAGGACCAGTTACTGAAAAAATAGTACCAAGGGTTGCTAAAACAGCGAAAGTATTATGGATAATTTATGTAGTTATATCTATTATCCAAGTTTTCTCATTGATGCTAGTTGAAGTGGATTTTTACACCGCTTTAAACCATGCTTTTACAACAATGCCTACAGGTGGCTTCTCGACTTTTAATGATAGCATCAGTGGTTTTAATAGTATTTATGTTGAAATGATAATCTTAGTGTTTATGGTGATTGCAGGTGCAAACTTCGCTCTATACTATAGTTTAGTAAAGGGAAATATCAAGACAGTTACAAAAAATGAAGAATTAAGATTCTATCTCGGCGGAATTATAGTATTTACTTTATTAATAGCCACTCATCTATATTTTAATGGTACTGTAGAAAGTTATTTGTTATCACTACGACAGGCTTCTTTTCAAGTAGTATCGATCATTACTACAACAGGGTATGCTACTGAAAATTTTGAACTATGGACACCTTTTGCTAGACAATTGCTATTCTTTTTAATGTTTTTTGGTGGTAGTGGTGGATCCACAGGTGGTTCAATAAAGCAAATTAGAATCTTGACTATAATTAAACAGGGTGTAAGAGAACTTTATAGATTAATTCATCCAAATGCAGTTATTCCTGTTAAGTTAAATGGTAGAGCTATAAAAGAACCTGTGATTTCTAGTATAGTAGGTTATGTAGTATTATATATGTGTATATTCCTTTTATCTTCTTTACTAGTATCTTTGTCTGGATTAGATATGATTAGTTCTTTTTCAGCAGTTGCAGCTACATTAGGTAATGTAGGACCTGGATTAGGTGCAGTAGGTCCTATAGAAAACTATGATTTCTTTTCTGGACCTATTAAGATATTATTATCATTTTTAATGTTAATAGGGCGTTTAGAAGTTTATACTGTAGCTGTTATGGTGCTTCCGGAATTTAGGCAGTTTAAAAGTAGAAAACTTATTTAACATTCATTACCTGTTTAGGTGATGGCACAAATAGATATTACCTATGAAGAGTGGATATAGGGAACAATAAAGTAGGGGGTAATTAACCTCCTACTTTATTGTTTATATTAAAGTTGCTAATACTAAGGAGATATTTAAGCAAATATTTAGGAGGGATTATATGCGCATTTGGGATTTAGAACCTACTATACTTTGTAGAAAACATTTACTTGGTGAGCATAGAGAACTGCATGCTTTGTGGAACATTTTAACTCAAAATAAAAAAGGTTATCGAAATCATCCTGAAACTAAGAGGTGGGAAGGAAGGCTTAAAGCTCTTTATGATAGACATGAAAAAATAGTAACAGAGATGAAAAAACGAGGCTATAACCATAGATCAGAGTTAGACGAAACTTTAGCTACAGGAGCTAGTAATCAAGATAGATTTATAGATTCTATTGAAGAACAAAAACAAATTCTAAAAAGAAAAGACTGTGATTGTAGGCCTTATTGACACCCCACACGCATGAATGCGTGGGATTTTCAGGTAGCTATGCGTCCTCAATTCATTTCTGATTTAGACAGCTCCCAAGGTAATTAATTAAGTTATAATTTAACAAGTTAAACTTTTAATATTAATTTGTAGTATTTATTGGTACATTTTTCGGTTCGGCTATAATTGCATAATTTAACTTCCTAAAGGTATTATTTAAATGTTTCTAGAATAGTTAAATTAGGAGGTGTTTACAGTGGAAGAACTAAAACAACGTGCTTTACAGATGATTGATGAACATAAAGAAAAGATAATAGGTCTTTCTGAAGATATATACAATCAACCAGAGCTTGGCTATAAAGAGTTTGAAACTACAAGAAAAGTATCAAAAGCTTTTGAAGAACTAGGATTAGATGTTGAAAAAGATATTGCTATTACAGGTTGTAAAACTACTCTTAAAGGTAAACAAGATGGACCTAATGTAGCATTAATGGGTGAATTAGATGCAGTAGTTTGTCATGAACATCCAGATGCAAATAAAGAAACAGGAGCAGTTCATGCTTGTGGTCATAATGCTCAAGTAGGCTCAATGTTTGGAGCTGCTATTGGTTTAATTGCTTCTGGTGTAATAGATGAGCTTACAGGTTCTATAACTTTTATGGGCGTACCAGCTGAAGAGTTTGTCGAATTAGAGTTTAGAGAACAGTTGATGGATAAAAACCAAATCAAGTATTTCGGTGGAAAGCAAGAACTTATCTATAGAGGTTATTTTGACGATATTGATATTTCTTTAATGTGTCATTTGCTACCTTCTAACGGAATAGTTGTAGGTCCTACTGGTAATGGATTTATTGGAAAAAAGGTTCAGTTTATTGGAAAAGAATCTCATGCCGGAGCAATGCCTGAAGGTGGTATAAATGCGTTAAATGCAGCTAATCTTTCTCTTGCTGCAATTAATGCACAAAGAGAAACCTTCCCTGATGAAGATAATATTAGAGTTCATCCTATCATCACAAAAGGTGGTGATCTAGTTAATATTGTACCTGCTGATGTAAGGCTAGAAAGTTATGTGAGAGGAAACTCTATTGAAGGGATCAAAGATGCTAACAAAAAAGTGAACAAAGCTTTAAAAGCTGGGGCAATGGGTGTAGGTGCAGATGTAAAAATTACTGAACTTCCTGGTTTTTTACCTTTAATAGCTAATGATGAATTGAGTGATATATGTTATGATAATGCGATTCAGTTAGTAGACAAAGATAAAGTAGAAGATCATATACATATGACAGGTTCTTTTGACTTTGGTGATATTTCACATATAATGCCATCGCTTCATCCACTTGTAGGAGGGGTATCAGGTGATCTTCATACACGAGAGTTTCAAGTAGTAGATAAAGAACTTTCTTATATTACTTCAGCTAAATTACTTGTTAGTACTTTGATAGATCTTTTAAGTAATCAGGCTGAAAAAGGAAATCAGATCTTAAAAGATTTTCAGCCCAAACTGACTAAAAAAGAATATCTCTCTTTACAAGAGGAGATTTCTAAAGAAATTTATGAAAGTTATAGAGACTAGTTAGTTAATACCCGTCAACGTTTTGGCGGGTATATTTTTTTAGCTAATGATACTGATTAGGAAGGATAATTAGTATCATTAGCGAATGGTATTAATAGGATAAAATGTGAGGTGATTTTATTGACTGAGACAAAGACTGCTATGACAGGAAATGAGAGCATAGCAAGAGGTTTTTATGAAGCGGGGGGATTTTTGGCCTCTAGTTACCCTGGTTCACCTACTGTAGAAATATTAGACGCCATCAAAAGTTATAAAAGGGGTTATGTTGACTGGGCTCCTAATGAGAAAGTTGCTTTAGAAATGGCTATTGGAAGTTCTATTTCTGGAGCTAGATCATTAGTATCAATGAAGCATGTGGGTGTTAATATTGCACTCGATCCATTAATGACATTTACACAAACAAGTGTAAATGGTGGATTTGTGTTAGTGGTTGGTGATGATCCTGGAATGAAAAGTTCTCAAAATGAACAAGATAGTCGCATATTAGCAAAGTTTTCTAATATGCCTGTATTAGTTCCCTCAGATAATAGAGAGGCTAAAGAGTTTACTAAAGACGCCTTTTGGATAAGTGAAGAGTTTCAAACTCCAGTAATGATTCAGATGACTAGTAGATTATGTCATAGTCGCTCTGTTGTAGATTTAGAACCTCCTCTAGACATTGAAGTTAATGGATATGAACCAGATGTATCTAATCATGCTATGATTCCACCTTATACTCATAAGAAACAATATGAAATGAATGAGCGAATTGAAAAGCTTGAAGGTTTTTCAACCATGTCTTCACTTAATAAGCTAGAAGAAAAAGAGGGAGCAGATACATTAGTTATAACATCAGGTTTGTTATATCATAATTTAAAAGAGCTAGATCCACAAGTGAGCATACTGAAACTTGGGCTAGTTTATCCTCTTCCAAAAGAACAAATAAGTAAATTAGTAAAACAATACAAAAATATCATTGTTTTAGAAGAAATGATGCCATTTATTGAAAATGAACTGAAAACAATGGGTGTAGAATGTGAAGGGAAGAAGTATTTCTCCTTTACAGGTGAATTATTTACAGAAGATATTAAGAAGGGTCTTAGTTTAGCTGGTGTAATGCAGGATGAGATAAGTACAGAACCAGAAAGCTTCTCTACTCCAGAAAGACCACCTCTCATGTGTTCTGGTTGTCCTCATAGACCTGTGTTTGATCTTTTAAAGAAATCTAAAGTTACGGTTGTAGGAGATATAGGTTGTTATTCCTTAGGTCTTTTACCACCATTTGAAGTATCAAAAATCAATATTAGTATGGGAGCTAGCTTAGGAATTACAAGAGGTATGAGAAAGGCTTTTAATTATCAAGGAAATAATGACCCTATAGTTGCTTTAATTGGTGATGGTACCTTTTATCACTCAGGTCTATCAGGTATAGTTAATCTAGCAAAATCAAGTGACAAACATGATAATATTACTGTGATTGTATTAGATAATAGTACAACTGCAATGACAGGAGGACAAGACACCCCAAGTTCTAGTAAATATAAGGAAACTGATATAGACCTTGATATTAGCAGTGTATTATCAAGTTTAGGTTTTTCTAGGATAACTAAGGTAGATCAATTTGATTATCAGAAAACAAAAGAGGTATTTGAAGAGGAAATAAAGCACGATGGTTTATCTGCAATAATTACAACACGACCATGTGCCTTAAAGTATAAAATAAAGGAACAACATTATTATGTAAATCCAAATGTTTGTATAGGATGTAGAAATTGTGTTAACACCAATTGTCCTCCAATAAGTATGAAAAAATATTCTAATAATGATAAACTTAAGTCCTATATAGACCCAGATATGTGTGTTGGATGTAGTGTATGTTCACAAGTATGTCCTGTAGGTGCTATTAGACCTTTTAAAGGAGGACAATAATATGACAACTAATATTATCCTTTGTGGAGTTGGAGGCCAAGGATTAGTCTTATCAACTAAATTAATAGCTGATGCTATTTTAAATGCTGGATATGACTTAAAAACTACCGATATTATTGGATTAAGCCAAAGAGGAGGAAAAGTTTGGGGAACAATAAGGTATGGTAAACAAGTGTTTTCTCCAAATATTGCTAGGGGTAAAGGACATTTTATGTTAGCTATGGAACCTTTAGAAGCATTACGATGGTTAGATGTAATGTCACATGAAAATGGTCATATATTTTTAAATACTAGAGAAATTTATCCTACTTCAGTTCTTTTAGAAAAAGAACAATATCCAAAAGATTGCTATAGTCGTCTTAAAGACAAATGTGAGCTTGTAGCCTTAAATGCTTTTGAAAAAGGAAAAGAGTTTGGAACAGAAAAGCTAGCGAATACATTTCTTGTAGGACTGCTCGCAGATAGAACAGATATTTCTAAAGATTGTTGGATCAATTCAATCAATAAAAATGTACCAAAAAAGTTTTTAGAAGCTAATATTAAAGCTTTTGAATATGGGTTTGATACTTAAATCTCCGGATCTTTCCGGAGGTTTTTCTATTGATAGAAACTATACTTAGTATTTTTGATATTTATAGAAACTATTTGTTACATCTAGCACTAGAGAATATAATTAAGATAGATTAATTATATTTTCGTTGGAGGAGTTTATTATGTATACAGTTGGAATTGATATTGGATCTGTTACTACAAAGGGAGTATTATATGATGGCTCTAATTTTCGTTCTATTTATAAACCTACGGGTTTTGATCCAACTACAATCGGAGAAAGCATTATAGATGATATTTGCACTGAGTTTAATATTTCAAAAGGGCAGATTTCAAAAGTGCTAGGTACTGGATATGGTAGGATTCATTTACCTTTTGCAGATAAAGTTGTAAGTGAAATTATTTGTCAGGGAAAAGGTTGTAATTATCTGTTTTCAGATGTTAAAGGTATATTAGATGTAGGTGGACAAGATAGCAAAGCTATGTTGATTAACTCAAATGGTAAAGTACTAGACTTTGTTTTAAATGATAAGTGTGCAGCAGGGACGGGTAGATTTTTAGAAATGTCAGTAAAAGCACTAGGACTAACCTTAAAAGATATTGATGAAATAGCTTTTAACAAAGAACCTATCGAGATCGGAAGTATGTGTAGTGTATTTTGTGAAACTGAAGTACTTAACTTAATGATGCAAGGTAAAGACAAAGGAGCTATTGTAGCAGGGCTATTGAAATCTATTGCTACACGCATATCTACAATGATTAATAAGGTAAATCCAGCTTCTGAAAAAATTATTTTCACAGGAGGTGTAGCTAAAAGTAAAGTTTTAAGAAACTATTTAAGACAAATAAGTGGTTATGATGTTACTACACCTAATAGTCCAATTATTACTGCTGCCCTTGGTGCTAGTATAATTGGATATGAACAACTATTAAAGGAGGCAAATTAATATGAGACCAAAGGCTATGGAGTATTTTGATAATTTAATACCTGAAAATATGGTAAAGATAAAAGAACAAAAGGAACAAGGGAAAAATGTTGTAGGATATTATTGTGTTTTTACACCTGTTGAACTAATCGAGGCATCAGGAGCTATACCAGTAGGACTATGTGCTACTAAACAGGATCCAATAGCAGCGGCTGAAAAAGATCTACCAAGAAATTTATGTCCTTTAATTAAATCAAGCTATGGTTTTGCTGTTACAGATAAATGTCCATTTTTCCATTTTGCAGATGTCATTATGGCAGAAACTACTTGTGATGGGAAAAAGAAAATGTATGAATATATGAAAGATATTAAACCTATGATGGTATTAGATATCCCAAACTCGTCTACCTATGAATTAAAAAGAGAGCATTGGGTTCATGAGCTAAAAAGAGCTAAAGCTTTCCTAGAAGAAAAATTTGATACTCAAATTACAGAAGAAAGTCTACAAAAAGCAATTAAAGCTCATAATACTGAAAGAACCAAATTAATGGAGCTAGTTTCTCTTAATAAACATAACCCTGCCCCGTTAAAAGGACAAGACCTATTAAAAGTTATCTGGGCAAGACAGTTTCAATTAGATAGAGAGACTTATCTTGAAAAAATTCAAGAGATCATAGACGAAGTTAGAGAGTTTATTAAAAATGATAAGTCTAAGGATGATAGGCCAAGAATCTTAGTTACTGGATCACCTACAGGAGTTGGTCAAGAAAAAACATTAAATATAATTGAAAATCAGGGTGGACAAGTTATACTTCAAGAAGCTTGCTCTGGAGTAAAAGGGCTTGTTAAAAATGTCCCTGAGTCAGATGATTCACTTACATCTATAGCAGAAAAGTATATGGAACTACCTTGTTCCTGTCTCTCACCAAATGATGGGCGATTTGATTTAATAGGGTCATTAGTTGAAGAATATCAAATAGATGGTGTTGTAGATATAACATTGCAAGCTTGTCATACTTATAATATTGAATCTAAAATGTTAAAAGATTTTCTTCAAGAAAATTATGAGATTCCGTTAATGCAAATTGAAACTGATTATACTGATGCAGATACTGAACAAATTAAGTTACGTGTAGATTCCTTTTTAGAAATTTTAAAATAAAGGATAAGGGTGGCTGTTTGAGCCACCCTTATTATATGTGAAGTATTTAAAAATGTTATTATAATGGTAAGTTATAAAAAAAGAAACTATGAAAGTTGGTATTAAATTAGAACAATATAATAATCTTAAATATAACAAATAAATTATTTGTGTAATTATTGAACCATTAGAGCTAAGAAGACATGAGTCTTTTTCAGCTTTTTTTTTCTTAAAAGTAGAAGCTGTATGATCTATTAGGTATTGTTTCAATAATTTTAGTGTTTTTTCAAATGTTATCTTTAGCACAGTGCCTAGATCTCATACTAAGAGTCGTAACAAACCTGTATTTATATCCTCACATATTTATGCTATTATATAATTAAAGGCTGGTTACATATGGAATAATTTACTTTTGGAAGAGGATATGTTTATACTATCATATATACTGGTGTCTTAAGTACTGACACAAGATACTACAAGGAAAAGTAAAAACTCAAAGAACATAAAAGTTAAAACTTTTCAATTTGAGTACAGACTTGAAATAACTGTGGGACACATTACGAAAAGGAATATAAATTCTAGTAAAAACATTCTTAAAAAAAAGGAACTGCGAACGTTAGCATGATAAATATAGGGGATCGAACTATCCGATTTAACGCCTGTAGAGAATACGACGCATTAAGGTCAGTCTTAGAAACAGGAAATTTTAGTAGTTATATTAGAAGCCCGTGAATTTAGTATGAGAGGTTCACATGTGTTTTAAAGTAATAGTTAAAAACCATATGATATTATTAATTAGAGGGGCTGATGATATGAAACTTATAACGGTTAATGATTATGAAGAGTTAAGTAGATTAGCGGCTGAGTATATAAAGGCACAACTTTTATTAAAAGCAAATAGTAATCTAGGTCTTGCTACTGGTATGACACCTATGGGTATGTATGAAAATTTAGTAAAGATGTATCAAAATGGTGAGGTTTCTTTTAAAGAAGCTACTACCTTTAATTTAGATGAATTTTTGGGAATATCTCCTTCAAGTCCAGTAAGTTATTACTCATATATGATGGAAAACTTATTTAACCATATTGACATTAAAAAAGAAAATATCAATATTCCTTTAAGTAATCCTGAAAATGAAGAAAAGGCTTGTAATGAGTATGAAAACAAAGTAGTAAAAAAAGGTATCGATCTACAAATACTAGGGATTGGGACTAATGGTCATATAGGCTTTAATGAGCCAGGAGAAGAGCTTAATGATAAAACTCATGTCACTAATTTGAAAGAAGAGACTATAAAGCAAAATGAAAAGTTATTAGTAGAAAGAGGAGAGGAAAGTGCTTATCATATACCCAAAAGAGCTTTGACTATGGGTATGGGGACTATTTTAAAAGCAGATAAAATAATTTTATTAGCAAACGGAAGTAATAAAAAAGAAATAGTGAGTAAAATGCTACACCATAATATAAATACTAACTTACCTGCAACCTTTTTAAAATTACATAAAGATGTGACAGTTATATTAGATAAAGAGTCAAGTCCATTTTAAATTATTCAACATGGCTGAGACTGAACCGTATTTGTTCTGACTCATGTAGGTTTATGCTTTTACCCTATCAGGTAAAGGTATTTATGATTTAAAGGATCAAGTTTTTTCAAAAAAAAAAGGATGATTGTTCTTTATATAAATATAGTTATATGGGAAATTTAAGTTTGTTTTAGCCAACATATGTCACCACTTACTCATGACTAAAGGCACGAGAATGCGTGACAACTTTGTTCAACTGTAGGGTCATCAAAAGAAACTTCAAAGAATTTTAGAAAAAAGAATCTAGAAAATATGGTTTTGGCGAAGGTTGCCAGCACCATATTTTTTGTTTTTTTAAGGATTACAATAAGAAATACTTGACACTCCACACGCATAAATGCGTGGGATTTTCGGGTAGCTATGCGTCCTCAATTCATTTCTGCTTTAGATAGCTCCCAAGTTAAGGGTATGCCAGTACCTTTCCTATACCAGTGCATATAGCAGTATAGGCTGATCGACTTTTGCTTATGCTACTCCATCTATCACAGGTGCATGGATGATGTTCATTCCTGCTACCCGATCTCGGTGGGTTTTAAAACCACATGAGTATTGATAGTTTCTGTCTTTTACATGGTTGCGATTTCTACATATAGGACAAGTTTGACTTGTATATTTTGGATTAAAAACGAAAAGAACCTACATACATGGTCATTTCACCGCTTAGCATTACTTATTGAGTTGGCTTGTTCTTGCCGTGATTCGGATATTTGCAAAATCAACCACTTTACGGCTAATTTTATGATCTTGGTCTTTCATCCATCTTTGTTCTTTGTCATTTAAGGTTTTGCTGGCATTTACTTCTTGGCTTGACCTAGTTCAGAACGTTTTGACTTATATTTTCTGCGAATATACTTGTTTGGTCTTCTGTTTCCTATGAATTTTGTTTTTCTGGTACTTGTTACCGAAACAGCTGGAGCTTTCAATCCTAGATCTACTCCTATTACTGTATCATAGATTGATTTTTTACTGCACTTGGCATAGATGCTTGAACATCTTTTGACGACAGCTTTAATGCTTGTTCTTCTTGTACCATTTTAGATACCAAAGTATTGATAGTTTTAATATATTCTTTTGAAATATTGGTCAGATGTTTTTCTTGGTTTTTAGTCGGCACTAGTTTTATTTTGTTTCTTTATTAGGGCATCCCCTTGTTTTTGTTTTAGTTTTTCTATATTCTTGTTTCATAAGATTTAATTGTATATGTTTTTGCTTTATAGTACAACTTTATTTTATTAAAAAAAGGCTCTCATCCCACGATTGAAAGCGTGGGCTTTTCGCCCTGATACTGTAACAAAAGCCGTGGATGGCATCAGCTTTACCGTGTACGAAGGGGATATTGATTTTCGTATTCCTTTTATGGTTTGGGCCCTTAAGTAGTTATATTATGATCGAGACCTTGAAGCTAAAGCGTTATTATGATAAAGTACAAGCTACATTGGTCGAATTGGATGCAAGCTATTTACTGCCGAGGTAATGGAGGCGGAAAGTTTTATCACGGGGCGCGTGGTAAATGAAATACTCGGGGTAGTGAGGCGAGATGCATGAAGAGGTAAAATATCATCGGGAAAAACAACAGGGTTATCGGGAGTATATCGAAGGCTGGGTGTATGAGATTAAAACACCGATTGCCTCTACAAAGTTAATTATCGAAACCCAACGAAACACCACCACGAAAAAAATTGAGGGAAATTGAAGGCTATGTTCAACAAGCCCTTTACAATGTCAGAAGTAATAGTGTAAGTGAAGATTATTTGATTAAAGCTTTTTCTTTAAAATCCCTATTACATCGGTAATTAAAAGTAATTCTATAGATTTTATCGCAAAAAAAATACCTTGGATATGAAAGATGTGGATAAAATCCTTTACAGTGATGAAAAATGGGTGGAATGTCATTAATCAAATTGTGGTAAATGCCATAAAATATGGCGCCAAAGAGGGCGGGCGATTTGTGTTTTTGCCGAGGAAAAAGCAAACCGTATAGTACTTGGAGTTCGAGACAATGGATTTACAGGAGAAAATGGCAGACGCTTTGGCAGTGCCACAGGTATGGGCCTTTATCTCAGTAAGAAATTATGTGATAAATTGGGACTAACCAAAACCAAAGGAAGGGACTACGGTAAGGATGGGTTTTCCAATGGAAAAAAAACGAATAGAAATCATCACTGAGTTAAATTAAACTCCGGAAGTAAATAAAGTATATGATAAAAAAGTAGTGAAAGAGGGTGCTTCAAGTATGCTTGAAAACTACGAAAAAAAGAAAGAAGGAGATGAACTATGAAAAAAAGATCAATTGGGATGATGATCCTATTAACACTTATCACTTTTGGTTTTTATTCAGTTTACTGGTATATAGCGTTTCAATCGGATTTAAAAAGCAGTACGGGAGAAGGCTTTGGTGGATTAGGGCATATTTTTCTAACCATCATAACCTTTGGCATTTACTATATTCTTTGGCAGTATTTTGCAGGGAAAAGAATCGCAGCTGTCGGTGGCAACGATCATTCTTTACTCTATCTTGTCTTAACTATATTTTCCTTAAGCTGGATAAACCCCTTCTTGATGCAATATCAAGTCAATAATGCAAGATAATCTTTCAAAGTAATATTCAAATTTCAGGAGGTAGGTAGCAATGAAGGACGAAGTACAAACTTCAAAAAATCTTTCGAAGCATATGAAAAAGGCTTTACAGCATCGAAAAGAACTTCTTTATTTAGAAAAATTAGGTTGAATTGAAGTTGGTTACTTGGTGGTTTGGTTCAACAAAGCAACCATGTTTTTTTATGTTATCTTTGACTTAATGAAATTTACCCCTTTTTACCAGTCACTTTAAAAAATATTCAAAAAATTTCTTTGTTGGTAGTGGATCTTGCTTTTATAAATTATTTTTTAGGGAGGGTGGGTACGTATGTCAAAACCAAAGTTTAAGGCACCAGATACTTATGTAATTATTTTCTTTGTAGTAATTTTAGCATCTATAATGACTTTTTTAGTACCTGTAGGTTCTTTTGAAACTGATGAGGTAACAGTGGAAGAACTTGATGATACTAGAACTGTTATTGATCCAGATTCGTTTAGTTATGTTACTGATAATGAAGGTGAAGTAGTAAGAGAAGGAATTTCATTATTTGAACCTTTTGGAGGAGTAGGATTTCTAAACTATGTTTTTGAAGGAACAGTTGCAGGAGACAAATGGGGAGCCGCAGTAGGGGTTATTGCATTTATCTTAGTTATTGGTGGTTCTTTTGGAATAATTCTAAAGACCGGCGCTGTAGATGCGGGTATCTTGACTATGATTGAAAAAACCCGTGGTAGAGAAGTATTACTAATTCCTGTTTTATTTTTCTTATTTTCTTTAGGTGGAGCCATATTTGGAATGAGCGAAGAAGCCATGGCTTTTGCAATGATAGTTATACCTATTGTAATAGCCATGGGTTATGATTCGATTGTGGGAATTTGTATCACATATGTAGCAACACAAATAGGATTTGCAACTTCTTGGATGAATCCATTTGGTGTAGCTATTGCGCAAGGTGTTGCTGAGATACCTGTATATTCAGGTGCAATGTTTCGTATGGGTCTATGGGTCATTTTTACAGCTATTGGAATAGGTTACACATATTCTTACGCTAAAAAAATTAAAGAAGATCCAACAAAATCAATTGCATTCGAAAGTGATAAAATTAATCATAAAGATTCAGCTGATAAAGCAAAAGATACTAAAGGTAACCAAAAATTCACCTTAGGTCATGGTCTAGTTTTACTAACAATAGCCTCAGGGATAGTATGGGTAATTTGGGGAGTTGTTAACCATGCATATTACATTCCTGAAATAGCTACTCAATTTTTTACCATGGGTCTAGTCTCTGGAATCATCGGAGTTATTTTTAAATTAAACAATATGACTGTAAACGATATAGCAAAAGCTTTTAAAGGTGGTGCACAAGATTTAGTAGGTGCAGCTTTAGTAGTAGGGATGGCACAAGGTATTATATTAGTACTTGGTGGAACTGATCCTGAAAGTGCAACAGTTTTAAATACAGTCTTAAACTGGGTTGGAGGAGTTATTGGTAGTCTACCTTCAGCTATATCTGCTTGGTTTATGTATTTGTTCCAATCAGTATTTAACTTTTTTGTGGTATCAGGTTCAGGACAAGCAGCTCTCGTTATGCCGTTAATGGCACCATTAGCTGATTTAGTAGGTGTTACGCGTCAGGTTGCAGTTTTAGCTTACCAATTAGGTGATGGGTTAAGTAATATGATTGTACCAACATCGGCTTCATTAATGGGAGTTTTAGGTGTAGCAAAGTTAGATTGGAGTCAATGGCTAAAATTTATAATTAAACTTCAGGTAATACTATTTATAGTTGCTTCAATAGTAATCATGGTGTCAGCTTTAATAGGTTTTAACTAATGAATGAGAAAGGGGAATTCTAATGCTGACTCTAGTATATGGTGGTGAGTTATATTCACCAAATTACCTAGGTAAAAAAGATGTACTGATTACACAAGATAAAATTCAAGATATCTCTGATAATATAAATGTACAGAGTGATGCTTTACAAAAGATTGATGCTACTGATAAATATGTTGTTCCTGGTTTTTTAGATGGCCATGTTCATATAACTGGTGGTGGAGGAGAAGGTGGTTTTTCTACTAGAACACCGGAAATAAACTTTTCTGATTTAACAACTGCTGGAATCACAACTGTTATTGGTTGTTTAGGGACCGATGGAACAACTAGAAGTATGAAAGATTTAATTGCAAAAGCAAGATCACTAACAGAAGAGGGTTTAACAGCATATATATTATCTGGTTCTTATCGTGTACCTATTACTACACTAACTGGTGATGTACAAGACGATATAGTTCTTATACCAGAAGTTTTAGGAGTTGGTGAGATAGCTGTATCAGATCATAGAGCTTTTTTACCCACACTTTCTGAGCTTAAAAAATTAGCAGCTGAAGTAAGAGTAGGTTCTATGTTATCAGGTAAAAAAGGTGTTATTAATGTTCATATGGGTGATGGTAAAAGACTATTTAAAGATATAAACCAATTAATAGATGAAACAGAGATCCCGGCTTTTCATTTTGTAGTTACCCATGGAAATAGAACAGGAGAAATATTCGAAGAAGGGTTAGAGTTTATAAAAAAAGGTGGCTTTTTAGATTTAACTACTAGTACTGTAAAAAAGTTTCTTGAAAGTGGTGAGGTTAAATGTTCTAAAGCACTTCGTTATTTCCATGAAAATGAGCTATCCTTTGATAATATTACATTTTCATCTGATGGTCAGGGTAGTCTTCCAAACTTTGATGAAAACGGTAATTACTTAGGTCTTAAAGTAGGCGGTGTTTCTTCACTCTTTAGAGAAGTAAAAGAAGCAGTTTTAGATGAAAAAGTGCCATTTGAAAAAGCACTTTCTGTAATTACTAAAAACCCAGCTAAAGCATTCGGTTTAGAGAATAAAGGTGAGATAGACAAAGGAAAAGCAGGGGATCTTGTATTATTAGATAACAATTCATTGGAAATAGATACTGTTATTTCTAAAGGGAAGGTATTAATAAAAGATAAACAATTATTAGTCAAGGGCACCTTTGAGTAGAGCTGACTTTAGTCAGCCCTATTTTTTTGTTTTACTAGAAGTGTTATAGCAGTTAAAATAAAGCAAATACTAAATTATAAAGAAACAAAAATTGGAAAAGTATGAGCAAAGCATAGAAACTTTAAGTGAATATAAAGATCTTAATGCTAAAACTTTTGATGGTGAGTTAATAGAGGTAGTAGGTAACATTGGAAACCTAGTCGATGTAGATACAGTAATTGATATTGATGGAGAAGAACTTCCAACTAAAGAAGAACAATATAAAGTATATAAGAATGTTTTGGAAAATGGGTGATAAACCTGTAATCATTTAAAAATAAAGGCCTTAAAGATATCTAATCCCAGGTAGTACCCGGGAAAATTAAGTTTTAATATCATCCACTTCATTGATATGTTAATTTAATGGAGGTTTTTTATGTCATTAATATTTAGAAATGCAAAGATTATAACTGAAAGCGATGTAATAAACCCGGGGTATTTAATAGTAGATGAAAATGGTTATATTAAAAATATTGGTGTTGATAATAAAAAGGATAGTTTTTCTAACGAAATAGATTTACAAAGGAAATATCTAGCCCCAGGTTTTATAGATATACATACCCATGGCGGACATGGATATGATGTAATGGATGGAAATGTTAAAGCTATTGATAAAATATCACAATTTCATTTACAAAATGGAGTAACTGGTTTTTTAGCTACAACTCTAACTGCACCCCTTCAAGATTTAAAACAAGTCTCTAAGGTAATTAGTGAATATATGGAAAATAATGAGACTAATTTATTAGGCGTACATCTTGAAGGTCCTTTTGTTAATCCAGATAAAAGGGGAGCCCAAAATAGAGAACATATAATTTCTCCCAAAGTAGAAATTATAAAAGAACTAAAAGAGAAGTTACAAGATCAATTAAAGATTATTTCAATGGCACCTGAAAAGGATACAAATTATGAAGTTATTGAGTGGGCAACAAAAAAGAATATAACTATTTCAGCTGCACATACAAATGCTAGCTTTGAAGATATTATAAATGCATCAAAAAAAGGTTTATCTCATGGAACACATTTATTCAATGGTATGAGTGGGATTCATCATAGAAAACCAGGTGCAGCTTTAGGACTATTGATGCATCCAGATATTACTTTAGAGCTTATTTTAGATGGATATCACTTACATCCCGGGATTGTAAATATGGTTCTCGAGTTAAAGGGTGTAGATAATATTGCATTAGTATCAGATTCAATAAGAGCTTCTTGTCTTAGTGAAGGTGACTACGATTTAGGAGGGTTAAGGATAACTATTAAAAATGGTAAAGCACTAACTGAAAATGGTAACCTTGCAGGTAGTATTGTGACTTTACCTAGAGCTTTAAAAAACTTTATTGAAATTACTGATTGTCCCCTTTATGAAGCTATTAAAACTATTAGTCTAACACCAGCTAAAATATTAGGTTTAGATAAACAAAGAGGAAGCTTAGAAAAAGGTAAACGAGCTGATGCAGTAGTTTTAAATGATAAATTAGGGGTAGAAAAAACCATCATAAAAGGTAAAATTCTATCCGGATAACTAGATAGTTTTTTATGTTATTAAACTTTCATAGGTATTCTTTGTGATAGTGTTGGCCCTAAAAAAAAGTTTATACAATTGGTGTTTTATGAGTAGCTATAGGCTCAATTATAATGGGATATCAAAGAGTTGATGTTCTATATCTAGGTCGGCTATTGGTAATGGAGTATTTGTCTTTTAATATGTCTACTGAAAATGCAATCGTTTATAAAAGACAGTTTATATAAAAGAAGAAATTTCTAATAACTAAATTTGTATTTTTTTAATTAGATTGGAATAATAACCAAAAGAACCCCTAGATAATGTAAAAGACTATTAGGAGGGTCTAAACAGTGGATATACTATATGAAATAGGGGATATGGTGTTAGCTTTTAATGAATGGCTTAATGAACTAGTTTGGGGACCAATATTTCTTACCTTGTTAGCTGGTACCGGTTTATATCTTACAATAAGGTTAGGTTTTTTTCAGTTTACGCATTTTGGAGCATCATGGAAAGAAACAATTTTGAGTCGTATTAAGAAAACTGAATCTGAAGAAGGTGGTGCCATTTCTGGGTTTCAAGCGATTTCTTCAGCGATGGCTGCAACGATAGGGATTGGTAACATTGCAGGAATCGCTACAGCCCTTCACCTAGGAGGGCCAGGGGCACTATTTTGGATGTGGATGACAGCCCTAGTAGGAATGGCGACAAAATTTGGAGAGGCAGCTTTGGCAGTTAAATTTCGTGAACGAAATGGTGAAGATATCGCAGGTGGAGTAATGTATTATATACAGAACGGTTTAGGTGGTAATTGGAAGTGGTTAGCAACTATATACTCGTTATTTGCTGGATTTGCAGCTTTTGGTATCGGTAATATGGTCCAATCTAACACTGTTGCCGAACAGTTATCTAGTGATTTTGCAATACCTAGTTTGGCTACAGGATTAGTAGCTGCAGCATTAGTCGGTTTAGTTATATTAGGTGGAATAAAACGAATTGCTCAAGTTGCTGAAATATTAGTTCCATTAATGACAGTAATTTATATTGGAGGAGCTTTAGTAATATTAGTCTTACATATTGAAGAGATTCCGGGTGCTATAGGAAGTGTATTTCACCATGCTTTTAATCCTGCATCTGCAGCAGGAGGGTTTGGAGGTGCTGTTGTAAGAGAGGCAATTAGATTTGGAGTGGCTCGTGGAGTATTTTCTAATGAAGCAGGATTAGGTGCAGCTTCTATAGTACACGCACAAGCAAGTAACTCCCCAGCAAAACAAGGAATGTGGGGTATTTGGGAAGTGTTTATAGATACTATTTTAGTAGGAACTATGACAGCACTTACGATTTTAGTTACAGGAGCTTTAGAAACAGGAGAAAATGCTGCGGCATTGACAGCAACAGCATTTGATAAAGGTTTACCAGGACCAGGAGGTTATTTTATTACTATTTCTATCATGGTCTTTGCTTACACAACTATGGTCACATGGTCTTTTTATGGAGAAAAAAGTTGGGAATATATTTTTGGCAGTAAAGTGAGAATTCCGTATCGTGTTGTTTTTGTAGGATTGATAATTTTAGGTGCAGTTGGAGCATTAGAAGCGGTTTGGGACTTTGCTGATACAATGAATGGGTTGATGGCAGCACCTAACTTAGTTGCTTTAATTGCGTTAACATCTGTACTTGTACAAGAAAAGAATAAATATGTAAGAGGAGAAGATGAAGAATACTAAAAGTAATTTAAGGCGATTTGCTTGTTTAAAACAAGTAGATCGCCTTTTTACATTTTCTTTACAAAGCTCTATAAAAAGACTCTTGACCGAGATTATGAGACATATCGACTATTATGCGACATTGACTTAAGGGATTATGAATTTTATACTCAGATACGATCCAAACTATTAGAGATGGTAATTTAAAAGAAAAGGGTTGGATCAAATGACAGTAGGATATGAAAAAAAGGATAATTTAACTAATAAAACCATTAAAAGTGGTATGTGGATGTTTGGTCTTAGACTAGCGAACAAACTTTTTGGAGTACTTCGTAAAGTGATTTTGGCACGAATCTTAGCACCTAATGATTTTGGTATATTTGGTATTGCTCTTTTGATGATGTCAGCATCTGAAGCTTTTACTAAAACTGGTTTTGATAGAGCATTAATTCAAAGACAAGATGGTATCGAAAATTATCTAAATACTGCTTGGATTGTAGAAGTGGTTCGTGGTGTAGTACTAGCACTATTATTATTTTCTATAGCTCCTACTGCTGCTATTTTTTTTGATGAACCACTAGCTGTGCCAATTTTAAGGGTACTAGCTTTATCAGAAGTGTTTAAAGGTTTAAAAAGCATTAGGATTGTATATTTTGAACGTGAATTAAAATTTCGAAAAAAGTTTGTCTATATGTTAAGTGGTACTATTGGAGATTTTGTGATATCAATTATAGCTGCTTTGATATTACAAAATGCATGGGCGTTAGTCTTTGGAATATTATCAGGAGATCTTATAAGAAGTGTTGTATCTTATAAGATGGTACCATTTAAACCTACTCTTGAATTTTCAAAAACTAAGGCAAAAGAGTTATTTGATTTCGGAAAATGGAAATTATTATCTGGGATTATAATTTTTTTAAGTTTATATATCGATGATTTAGCTGTTGGAAGAATACTAGGAGCAACATCTCTTGCTTTGTTTCAGATGGCTTTTCAGATGTCTAATATTACAGCATCTGAAATAACACATGCAGTTTTAAGAGTTGCTTTTCCAAGTTATTCTAAGATTCAACATGATAGGGAAAGGTTAAGAAAAGCATATAAAAAAACATTAGAACTGATATTAACCTTTTCACTTCCGATTGCTGGAGGAATGATAGTCTTAGCTCCTTTAGGGATCGAGATTGTTTTGGGAAGTGAGTGGCTTGGTATGACAGGTGCATTTCAAATCCTTGCAGTTATGGGGGTATTACGGACTATAAGTGAATCAGGAACACCCGTTTTTTATGCAGTTAAAAGTCCAAAAGCTAACTTTACTTTAAATAAATGGCGTTTGTTAGTTTTAATTATTATAATCTTTCCATTTACAAGTATATGGGGGTTAGAAGGTGCTGCAATTGCATCAACTTTAGCTTTAACTGTTTCTATAGTCCCACTTTTAAATCTTTTAACAAAGTTTATAAATGGTACTTTTAGAGAATATATAAGACTAATATATTCTCCGTTAGTTTCAGCTATCGTCATGGTTTTAATATTAATATCAGTAGATTATCTAATAGAGTTTGAGAGCATAGGCGGTTTAGTTTTCATGATTTTATTAGGTGGGGTTAGTTATATGAGTTTTCTATTTTTATCTTTTAAATATTTAAGTCTTGGTCCATGGAATAATATTAAGCAGATAAGTAAACAAGTTATTAGAAGTAATTAAAAGTGAGAGGGTGATATTCCTGAAACTTTCAAATGTAAAGTCACGAATGTTAAATCTTATAAAGGATGATGAGAGAAAAGATTGGTTTTTAATACTTAAAGAGATGAGTCAATTATTAATAAAAGACAAAACTTTACCTGTTCATTACTTTACTAAGTTTTTGTATAGAAAAAATGTAGCTAATATCAATAACTATTTAAGTTTTAAAAATGAAGGAATAATTATGAAAAATTGTTATAGAAGTACTCCGGATTTTGTAGATAGAATAGCAAGTGATAAATTATTGTTTCATTTATATACCCAAAAATTATCACTAAATACACCACAACTAGTGGGCTGGACTATTGGGAAAGAAAATTTTATTAACAACCAACAAGAAATCACAAAAGTTTCTAAAACTGAGATGAGAGAACTTTTAAGAAAGGCTATAAAAAAGCACGGTAGTATTTTTTGTAAACCATTTAGAGGTAAAGGTGGTACAGGTTGTTTTAGTCTTTCAGAAGATAATATAGACAAGTTAAAACTTTCTGATCTTAATCATTATATTTATGAAGCAGAAATAAAACAGCATTCAAAAGTTAATGAGATTTATCCTAATAGCTTAAATACTATTAGAATAATTACATTTTATAATAATGATAAATTAAGTATAATGGCTGGTTTAATGAGATTTGGTGCTAATAATAGTAAAGTAGACAATGCTAGTCTTGGGGGAATGTTTGTACCAATTGATATTGAAAACAAGAAGCTAACCCAGTTTGGTTATAGTCATTTACATCATGGTGGATATAAGTATAGCTATCATCCTGATACTAAAACCACTTTTAATAATTTTAAAATTCCCTACTTTAATAAAACATTACAGTTAATAAATGATAGTATTACACTTTTTCCTGCTACTTTAGTTGGATGGGATATTGGGATAACTGAATCCGGGCCTATTCTTGTAGAAGTAAACAGTCTACCAGGGCTTATGGCAGCTGATATATCTTATGGTGGTTTAAAATCTCATCCTGACTTTGAAAGTTTACGTAACTTTGTAAATAATTATGGTAAAGAAATTAAAAGACAGACTGTTTTCAATAATTAAAAAATACAGTTCTCTTTTTTGAGAACTGTATTTTTATCTAGTGATTTTTTTAAATGTATGAGCTAAAGTTACTCCATAAATAGATGCAGATATAAAATGTGAAAAGGTTGTATTAAAGGTGTGTGCTTTAAGTTCTGGTAATCCTACTGAGATAGAAATTCCGTATAATCCAAACCAAGTTATGATAGCGAATATCCAACCTTTTAAGATGTGATTTTCATCTGAGAGTTTAGCTAGAAATAAATAATATATTATTCCTAAAAAACTAGAGAAAAATAATTGCCCTAGTTGTGCAAGAACTGTATGGGCTATAGATGTGGGAAGATATCCATATACAATAATAGCTGCCCAGTCTAGAAGTCTTTCTTTATGATACCCCAAAAGAAATGCCGTCCAGTCTATTATATTCATAAAAACGCTTGCTATTAAACCACTGATAAAACTAGCAGTAGTTTTATCTCTCATATTTAGATCCCCTTTTTTGATTAGTCCTTTTTATTTTTAAACTATAGTGACATATTATACATGAGCTAAATATTAAAGGTATAAAAATTTATTAATTTTAAATATTCCATGAGAAAGTTTCTCGTTTGTCTTCTATCTTTCCACCAAGTATCAGTACAGAATGGATCATAAGGAGTAGGAGTAGATACTACTTCAAGATGTTCAAAAACATCTTGAAATATTAATTTAGCTCTATTGGAATGAAACTCTGAAGTTACTAATAATATAGTTTTGTTTTTTGTATCTTCTAAATGATTATTTATTATTTTTGCTTCCTGTCTGGTACTAGCTGCTTTACCTGAAAGTTTTATGAGATCATCCTCAAAAGCTCCCATCTGTAGTGCAATTTCTTTATTTATATCAGCACTTGAGGAGATGTTTAAATCATGTTTTTCTATTAAATCATAGTTAGAAAAACTTCTACTTTCTACCATTAAAATGGTATCTGCATATCCTTCTTTGTATAAATTCACTCCATGAATCATTCTATCTGGAATACTACCCTGTAAAACAACAATATAATCTGCATTTTTAGGAGATTCTTTTTCTAATAACACACTACCTAGAAGAGTTAAGATAGTATTAGATAATAATACTATTAAAATTAGTAATGTAGAAAGAACTACAATCCATGGATACTTTTTTATGGTCATAATAACCAACTCTCCTTTGGAATATAATACCTATAAAAGCCATTATATGTAATTCTCCATAAAATAAAAGATCCCTGCTTTTTAATAATTAACAGATTGGAGTGGTAAGTCATGGCAAATACTAGTGAAAACAGAGTACTAGAACTTTCCTTTGATAAACTAACTGAAAATGAAATGATTGGGATACAGGTACTATCTGAGAATTTTTCTAATAATGATATTACTATTATAGAAGAAAAAAATCGCTTACTAGTTCAAGTAAATAAAGTTGATATAGATAAATTACGAAAATTAGTTTTAGACTATAATAAAAATAGTTTTTTGAAAACTTTACTTAAAAAAATTTTAGATATAAAAAGTTATGGTATAAAAGAAAATAAGCGATGGTTTACAGGGTACTCAGGTGAACGAAAAGTAAAAGATAGAAAAGATAAAGAAAAATCTCGAGGAAAATTTTATTATGCAAAAGATAATCAGTTTTCTAAAACTAATAATCATTTTCCTAGTGAGTTTGAAAATCAAATTATATGTGATGATAGTGAAAAAGTTTTAAAACAACTTCCAGATAATTGTATTGATTTAGTGTTTACTTCTCCACCTTATAATTTTGGTCTTGAATATGATAATCATAAGGATTATTTAAACTGGACTGAGTATTTTGATAAGTTGTTTCGAATTTTTAAAGAATGTATACGTGTTGTGAAGTATGGTGGCAGGATAGTAGTTAATGTGCAACCACTTTTTTCTGATTATATACCTATCCATCATTTTATCAGTAATTTTTTTATAGAAAACAAACTTATTTGGAAGGCTGAAATACTTTGGGAAAAGAATAATTATAACTGTAAGTATACAGCATGGGGGAGTTGGAAAAGCCCATCTAATCCTTATTTTAAATATAGCTGGGAGTTTTTAGAGGTATTTTGTAAAGGTTCAATGAAAAAAAATGGGGATAAAGAAAAGATCGATATTACAGCAGATGAATTTAAAGAATGGGTCTATGGTAAATGGTCAATAGCTCCCGAAAGAAATATGCAATATTTTAATCATCCCTCTATCTTTCCTGAAGAGTTAGCACGTAGAGTACTTAAATTGTTTAGTTATCAAGAAGATGTAATATTAGATCCATTTATCGGTAGTGGTACAACAGCTGTTGTAGCTAAAAGTTGTAATCGTAGATATTTTGGGATAGATTTATCTAATGATTATTGTAAAATTGCAAATGAGCGATTGAATTTACAAAATAGTTAAATTTTATTTATTTGAATATTTAATTTTCCATATAAAATGTAGTCAAACATAAAAAAAGGAGGCGGATAATTATGAAGAAGGTATTAATTTTAGGTGCAGTTGTAGTGTTGAGTTTAACAGCTTTGATCGGTTGTGGAGGAGAAGAATTTGACGAAGAAGAATTTGACGAAGGTACTGCAATCGTAGATATTCAGTAATTTAATTGGCTACATTTAAATAATGTTATAAAACAGGTCGTTCTTTTTTAGAACGACCTGTTTTATTTTATATAATATTTTGATAAGATAGTTTTGTATAATTGAAACTTATTTCCACCTAATAGTGAAGAGGGAGATTTTATGAGTGAAATTGAAAAACTGAAAGAGACCATTGAAGCTCTTCGTATGGAGTTATATGAATTAGGTGAAGTCAATGATTTCGATAGTGAAAAAATCCTTAAAAAAAGTCAAGAATTAGACAAAGCTTTAAATGAATACTATAGGCTTGTTTATAAAAAAGATAAATAATTTATGTTTGAGCTGCTTTTAGCAGCTTTTTTTTGTAATAAAGCTACTTGTCAATTCGAGATAACAGAAACTTTCTGTCTTAACTTTGTGTTGACACTCCACACGCATAAATGCGTAGGATTCTCGGGTAGCTATGCGTCCTCAATTCATTTCTGCTTTAGACAGCTCCCAAGTTAAGGGTATGCCAGTACCTTTCCCATACCAGTGCATATAGCAGTATAGGCTGATAGACTTTTGCTTACGCTACTCCATCTATCACAGGTGCATGGATGATGTTCATTCCTGCTACCCGGTCTCGGTGGGTTTTAAAACCACATGAGCATTGATAGTTTCTGTCTTTTACATGGTTGCGATTTCAACATATGGGACAAGTTTGACTCGTATATTTTGGATCTACATATTCTACTGCTATACCTCTTAGTTTTGCTTTGTACTCAATAAATAATGCTAACCGGTAAAATGACCATGTATGTCGGTTCTTTTCGTTTTTACGGCTTGTTCTTGCCGTGTTTCGGATATTTGACAGTTTTTCTAAGCGAATGACCGAAACTTTGTTTTCTATTGCAAAATCAACCACTTTACGGCTAATTTTATGATCTTGGTCTTTCATCCATCTGATAGTTAATCAAGATACAATTTATCTGTAATTACATCCATTTTTTCTCTAGTCTCATTTTTAACTTCATTTAAACGATGTTTTTGATTACTATCTCTAAAGTTTTCTTTTGAAAGCTCATTTTCTACATTTAAAATTTCATATTCTGTCCCATCTTCACTCTCATATCGATCAACCCAAGTGGGAATAGGGTTTACTTTTGTTAAAGAAGTTTTATCATCTTCTTCATTTATTAAAAGTTCTAACTTCATAATAACTCCACTATCACGGTAACGTTTTCTCTGATTAGATATAAAATTACCAAGAGAATAAACTACAAATCCTTTGTTAGTGTCACCTTCACTTTCTATAGTAAGTTTTTCCATTGGTTGCAGAACATGTGGGTGGTGGCCTAAAATTATATCTACACCCATAGATACTAATTGATTTGCTAGATATTCTTGTTCTTCAGATGGTGTTTTTTGATATTCAATTCCCCAATGCATAGAGGAGATGATTATATCCACATCATTGTCTTTTAAGCGATTGATATCTTTTTGAATTTTCTCTAGATCAGTTAAATTAACTAAATAATCATGGCCTTCTGGAATAGGTATACCATTAGTTCCATAGGTATATCCTATAAAACCTATTTCTATATTATTTTTTTCTATTATTACAGGGTCTTTTTTATCTTCTTTTGATTTATGGGTTCCAATAGGAGTTAACCCTAAATCTTCTAAAACTTCTAATGTCCTTAAAAGTCCTTGTTTTCCGGTATCAAGTGAATGATTATTTGCAGTAGATACTATATCAAAGCCTGTTTTTTTGAGTGCTTTTGCTAATGAATCAGGAGAATTAAACATAGGAAAACCAGAATAGCCTTTATCTTCACCACCTAAAGTGGTTTCAAGGTTACAAAAAGCAAGATCTGCATTTTGTATATTATCTTTTATTGGATAAAAATGATCAGTAAAGTCATATTCATCAGTTTCTGGGCTGTGTGCACTATATACTTGTGGCATGTGTCCCATTACATCACCAACAGCTGCAATTGTAATTGAATGTTGTTTATCTTCCTTTGATTCAATTTCAGGTTCTGGTAACTTATTTAAGCCTTTATCAGTTGTTTCTTTTGGATAATCATATTGAGATATGAATAGAATAAATAAACTAATTAAGATAATTAGTAAAGAAATAAAGAATTTTTTCATTAAAATACCCCCAGGTAAATTGATCCTTGACTTGATAGAATATAATAGTTAATGTGAATATCACATTAACTATTTCTTTTTACTAACCTAGAACACCTGCAGTATTTTAAAACATATGTAAGACAAGCTATATAAGAGGTGATAAAAATGACAGCTAGTATAATTATTCCAGTTATTTTTGTAGGTTTAGTTTTTTTAGTTATTTTTGCAATAGCTGGTATTAAAGGGACTAACCAAGAAGGAGGAGAAGATATGATTAAAAATGTATATATATATTTAGTATTATTTGTAACACTTATGATGACTATCGGAGGAAGTGTAGGAGTATTTATGTCTACTGCCGATATGGTTTCACCAGAACCTTACTATCAAACTTTTGATGACTATGTTAATAGACAGATTAACAGATTTGATGAAACAGAAATTGAATTATCTGATGAAGAATTAAGAGAAAACTATGAAAATGTAGTTCGTGACCATAAAGATAGAGAGAGAATCAAAGCTCAAAACTCTCTTATTAAAAGTTTAGCCTGGATAGTTGTGCCACTACCTATATTCATTTTCTTTCAAAGACGGTTACAAAAAAAGAACTAATCTTCTTTTTTAGAGGTTAGTAGATATCTATGTTAGAAGTTCTACAAAAAAATTCAAACTTTTCTTTTGCGGGGGTAGGGGTATGTACTTATTTAAAAAAAGTGATAGTACTAAATTAGCACTAATAGCTATTGGTGCTATAATTATAATAATATCTGTTTTATTAGAGTTTTTTTCTTTTCCCTATGTAACTATTAGTGGTGGTATACTTACTATCTATTCAGCTATTTGGTTTGGTGTTAGAGGTGGATTTTCAATTAGTCTTTTTAGTTGTTTTATTATTTTGATCTATTATTTTGTAAACCCAGATCAATATATTCTATCTAATGTTATAACTAGTTTCTTTTTTTACTTATTTCTTGGAGTAATTGTTGGTTTATTTCATGATAGATTAAAAGAGAGTCAAAAACAGTTAATTGCAGCACAAATATCCCAAAGAAATGTAGAGAAAAGTTTAGAAGAAGAACGTAATAGATTTAAACAATATTTAGATATCGCAGGTGTAATGTTATTAGCAGTCGATAGTGATGGCAAAGTTACATATATTAATCAAAAAGGATGTGACCTATTAGGTTGTAACTTTGAAGATATAATCGGTGAAAATTGGTTTGAAAGATTTTTTCCTGATGTTGATGATAAGAATTTTATTAATTCAGATAAGTTCAGTGAATTAGAAAGTTATGTTCTTACTTATAATCAACAAAAGCGTTTATTTCATTTTCGGAATACAAAATTGACAGATAGTGAAGGGAATATAGAAGGAATCTTAAGTTCTGCAGAAGATATTACAGATAGACGACAAACAGAAAATGATCTTAAAGGAAGTGAAGAAAAGTTTCGAAATTTAGCTGAAAATATCCCTGGTGTTATCTATTTATGTCATTATGATAAAAGTTATAGTATGATCTATCTAAATCAGGACATTGAAAGTTTGACCGGTTATGATAAAAGTGACTTTTTAGAAGGAAAATTAAACTTAACTGATCTAATTTTAGAAAAAGATCTTGATACGATAAATAAACAAGTGACTAGAGCAATTGAAAACCAAAAGCCTTTTTATTTAATTTATCGAATAAAGGATGTATTAGGTCAAATAAAGTGGTTAGAAGAAAAGGGGATAGGTGTTTACAAAGAGGGTAAACTAAACCATTTAGAAGGTCACATTAGTGATATTACAGCAAGAAAGGAAGCTGAGGAACGAATTCGCTTTTTAAGTTTTTATGATGAACTCACAGGCCTTTATAATCGTAGGTTTTTTAATGAAGAACTTTATCGTTTAGATACAGTTAGACAGCTTCCATTAAGTATTATTTTAGGTGATGTAAATGGTTTGAAGTTAATTAATGATACCTTTGGTCATTTTGAAGGTGATAAGTTATTATTAAAAGCAGCTGAAGCTTTTAGAGAATCATGTAGAAAAGAAGATGTTATTGCACGTTTCGGTGGTGATGAATTTATAGTTCTCCTACCTAAAACAACAATAGAAGAAGCAAATAATATAGCAAATCGGATAGAAGATAATATGAAACAAAAACAATTAAGTCATATTCCACCAAGTATGTCACTAGGTGTTGCAACTAAAGACTTAGCACATATTTCTGTTCACCAATTAATTAAAGAAGCAGAAGATAAAATGTATGAAAAAAAGTTACTTAAAAGTAAACAGGTTAGAAGTGATATTTTACAATCATTATTAAAAACCCTAAGAGAAAAAAGTTATGAAACAGAAAGGCACAGTAAAAGGTTAGAAGTTTTATCTGTTAAAATCGGAGAAGCTTTAAACTTACCTTTGAGTGAATTACAAAAACTATCAATCTTAGCTAAACTTCATGATATTGGTAAAGTAACTATTGCTAGAACTATTTTAAAAAAGAAAACGTCATTAACAACTGAAGAATGGAAAACTATCAAAAAACATCCTGAAACAGGTTACAAAATTGCGTTATCTGCTCCAGAGATTGCTCCAATAGCAGAGTGTATTTTATATCATCATGAAAGATGGGATGGACAAGGTTATCCCCATGGTATTGAAGGTGATGAGATTCCACTTTTGTCACGTATTATTGCAATAGTTGATTCTTATGATGTAATGGTATCCGGACGGTGTTATAAAAAATCTATGCCAAAAGAAAGTGCATTCAAAGAGATAGAAAGGTGTAGTGGGAGACAGTTTGATCCCAACCTAGCGAGGGTGTTTATTGACATAATGAAAGAGGGTACTAAATTAGACACAATTTCCTAGATTATTTTGCTAATTTTGTCACTTGTCCTAGATTACCATTATAGGTTAAAATAAGTATAAGTACTTAACGGGAGGAGTTTACATATGACAAAAAAGGTAGCTTTATTATTGACAGTCGTTATTTTAGGTGGCTTATTTGTAGGACAAGCTGTTTTAGCAGATGTCAATTCAGACCCAGGCTCACAAGAAGACCCTCTAGTAACAGAAAGCTATGTAAATGATGTTATGAAAGAAGAACTACGAGATGAACTAGAGAAAGAAATTTTTGAAGAGATTAATGAACTTAAAACTGAACTAGATGAACGTCTAGCTAATTTAGATGAATTAGATGAGCTAGAAGAACTTGAGGAGCTACTAGATATTGAAGGGTCTGATCAATTTGAGGTAGTACAGGTAAGTGCTGGTGATACTATCATTGGTGGTGCTAGTTCTGAAATGATTCTACGAGCTGGTAGTGGAAGTGCGGTTGCAACTACTAGTGGTGGTTTGGCTGACCTTACAGCAGGAGTAGATATTCAAGATGGTGAAGATATTCCTCAAAACCATTCTTTATTAATTGCAAGAGATGATGGAAGAGGAATCTCTGTAAGAAATGATGCTGTTATTATGGTTAGAGGAGAGTATGACATTAAGTAATAAATAAGAAGTAAGTTAGAACGGACTGGGAAATTCTCAGTCCGTTTTTTACCTACTTTATGTAAGCTATTCTTGCTTTTTAAATACCCATTAGTTAAAATTAAATCAGTAAAAAAGGGATATCTAAGGTGAAAAGAGGTTTGATAAATATGAACATAACACATAAACTTTCTGATAACAGATTAAACATTTTAGCTACAGGTCTTTCAACTATACTTATAGTTTTATCATTGTTTTCATTATTCGATTTTTTCTTTAGAAACTTCGGACTACCTTCTTTATTAGCAAGTGGTTGGAATGATGCCTTAATGCTAGCAGGTATAGTCTTTGTACTAGCTTTATACAAACATGAGAAAAGATCATTTTATGAAAAGACTGAAAGTGATCTACCTTACATTATTTTGTTAGTTTTTTCTTTTATAACTGTGATAATAAATGGAATTCCACCCATTGTAGCTATAGATGGAATTCGTGTCATGGGACAGATGATTTTATGGTACCTAATAGTGTTTTATTCTTTAAAAGGTATTAAAGATAAAGACTTTTTTGAAGAGCTAATAAAATATATGTTAATAGCAGCTACTTTTGTAGCGCTATTTGGTATAGTTCAATATATCTTTGCCTTTGAAACACCTGCTAATTGGATTGATAGAGATATGGAAAATATCAGAACAAGAGTGTTTTCTACAATTGGTAACCCCAATGCATTAGGTGGTTACATGATTATGTTTATTCCGTTAGCTATGAGCCTTTTTTTACGTAGGGGTGGTTCTTTACTTAATCGTAGTTTATATTTAATTATTAGTATAATTATGGGGCTAACACTTATATTTACATTTTCACGAGGGGCTTGGATTGGTTTATTAGTAGGTTTGGGATTATTATTAGTACTTAAAGATAAACGGTTTATCATTTTATTTGTAGTAGCTTTGGTAGCTATGCCTTTTATTCTTCCGGAAACTGTAACAGGACGATTGTTTCATGCGTTTAGCCCAGAGTATTTAGCACGAAGTGCTGAAGCAGGACGCTTATATTACTGGAAAGAGGCATTTTTACGTATGTTAGACAACCCAATCTTTGGAACAGGCATTGGTTCTTTTGGTGACACAGTAGCTATTCGCCATGATATGCCAGGTGCTGTTTGGGTAGATAATCACTACTTGAAACTAGGTGCAGAGCTTGGAATAACTGGACTTGGTATTTTTTTATGGTTGGTAATAAGTATATTTAAACAAGCCTATAAAAATTTAAAAAGATTAACAGATCCTTTTGCAATAGACCTTACTAAGGGTATAATCGCTGGTCTTTTTGCTGTCATTATTCAAAATGGAACTGCAAGTATTTTTGAAGTTTTAGTTGTAGGTAGTTATTTTTGGATTTTAGTTGGGGTCCTTTATGCTATACCGTTAATCTATCAAGGTGATCTAGCCTCAGATAAGGGGGAGGAGATGTAAGTGAAAGTCTTTCATTTAATAAGTGGAAGTGAAGGTGGTGGTTCACGGGATCAGGTTATTAGCCTGATTTGTGAACTTAATAATTACCCCAATGTAGAAGTTACCTTAATATCATTAATGGAAGGTCCCTTGACAGAAGAAGCGCGAGAAAAAGGACTTCCTTTAAGAGTTTTTTCTATGAATGGTATATTTGATTTAAAAATAATTTCACCATTAATAAAATATATAGCAGAAGAAAAACCAGATATTTTCCATACCCATGGTGTGCGTGCTAATTTTATTGGTAGACTAGCATATAAATTTATGATATCTGAAGTTAAACCAGTTTTATTTACAACTGTTCATTCATCTATTTACCATGACTACAAAAATAGTTGGAAAAGATATGTGTATCCGTACATGGAAAAATCTCTTAGAAAGCAAGTTGATCATTTTATAACTGTATCACATAGCTTACAAAATGAACTTTTACAAGATGGAGTTGATGAAAATTCCATTACTCACATTCCAAATGGTGTTTACCCAGAAAAATTTGATGTAGTAAATACAGAAATAGACAATTTATATGAAGAGTTTAATATATCTAATGATGCAAAAATAGTTATGTCAGTTGGAAGGTTAGTTCCTGTAAAGGGACAAGCTAATCTACTAAAAGGATTTAAACAGTTTTTAGAATCTAAAAAAACTAATGAGCCGTATTATCTAATATTAGTAGGGGATGGACCTGAACTAAAGAATCTACAACAATTAGCAAGTGATTTATCAATTAGAGATCAAGTTATATTTACGGGTTATCGTACAGATGTAGCTAAATTATTAAAATTAGCAGATGTATTTGTTTTATCTTCACTTATGGAAGGGCTTCCAATAATACTACTCGAAGTTATGTCAGCTGGTGTCCCAATCATTGCAACTGAAGTAGGTGGAGTATTTGAATTAATAGATGATAACGAAAATGGGTTATTAATACCTAAAGAAGATTCAGAGAAAATAACTGATTCATTAACTAGAATCTTTGAATCAAAAGATTTGAGTGAATATATCTCAAAGAATGCGAAAATAAAAGTAAATGAATCTTACCATTTTTCAAAAGTGGTATCTAAAACTTTAGAACTATATCAAGAATATGTGTAATTAAGAACGGGAGGATATTTATGACTGTACTGATTACAGGGGGAGCCGGCTTTATCGGTTCAAATGTTTCACGATTATTATTAAAAGAAGGTTACCGGGTTGTGATATTAGATGATCTTTCTACTGGGTTAATTGATAATATTCCAACAGAAGCAATTTTCTATAAAAGATCTGTTACAGAAGACTTATCTGATATATTTTTTGATGAATCACCTAAATGGGTAATTCATATGGCAGCTCAGGTAAGTGTAAGTAAATCTTTAGAAGCACCAGATAAAGATGCGAAGATTAACTTACTTGGTGGTTTACGTGTCTTACAAGAAGCAGTACGGTGTGGTACTAAAAAAGTAGTGTATGCTTCTAGCGCTGCAGTTTATGGTAACCCAGTTGAGTTACCATTAAAAGAAGAGCATGTTAAAAATCCATTATCACCTTATGGAATTAGTAAATATACCTTTGAAAGTTATTTAAGAAGTTATTATGAAAACTTTGGGTTAGATTATACAGTCCTACGTTATGCTAATGTTTATGGACCAGGGCAACTGCCAGGAGCAGATGGTGGTGTAGTAGCAGTATTTTTAGATGCAATAAAAAGAGATGAAACTTTACAGATACATGGTGATGGGAACCAAACTAGAGATTTTGTATATGTTGAAGATGCTGCTATGGCTAATTTACTTGCCCTAAATCATGGTAGTGGTGAAGTATTTAATATTGGTTATGGTAGTGAAATTTCTATTAATGAACTGTTTCAAACCATAGGTAGACTTACTAAAATGAACCTTAAGTATAGCTATCAAGATGAAAGGCCTGGAGATATCAAGCGTAGCCTTTTTAGTTCTCATAAAGCAAACGAAGTATTAGGGTTTACAGCTAGATATTCTCTCACTGATGGACTAACTAGAACTCTAAAACAAGAAGGGTTGTTGTAAGGAGGAATAATATGAGATGGTGGCTTTTAAGCGGTTTATTAATCGCTTTGTTAGTAATAGGTAGTGGACTAATCTTAACTGATGATAATTCAACTGAACAAGTTGAAGATAAAAATCATGATATTAAAATACCAGTACTTATGTATCATCATTTTTCTGATGATCCACAGACAAGCGCAACTATTACACCAGATGACTTTGAAGAACAGTTAAAATTTCTGAAAGAGCATAATTTTGAATCTATAGATGTTGATGATGTAATAACTTTTGTAGAAACCGGAGATGATGATCATCTACCTAAACGTCCGGTACTAATTACAATTGATGATGGTTATAGAAGTACCTATACGAAGGCTTTTCCCTTATTAGAAGAATATAATTTTGATGCTACATTATTTATGATAACTGAAAGAATTAATCAATTATCAGATGAGGGATATGACTTTTTAACTGATGATGAGCTTTTAGAATTAGAAGAAGCGGGTATAAAAGTTGAAAGCCATTCTGTATCTCATGTACCTTTTACTGAAAGAAAAGAAGATGAACAAGATCATGAATGGAGAAATAGAATACAAAATGAATTAGAAGAGTCAAAGGAAGTTTTAGAACAATTGTTAGAAAGAAAAGTGAACTATTTTGCCTATCCTTTTGGGGCATGGGATACACAAATAGAGAATTGGGTTGTAGATGCTGAATATGAAGGAACTTTTTTAGTAAGAGAAGGTTATGTTACAGAAGAATCCCATCCTCAACGACTATTTAGGTTTGGGGTAACTAAAGATATGACATTAGATGAATTTAAAAGTATTTTCGAGCCTTTGCTTGATGAGGAGGAAATGAATTAATGATTAAAAATAAAGATATTATATACTTTAGTGCAGTTGATTGGGATTATGTATTTGCTCGCCCGCAACAAACTGTAAGTAGACTTAGTAAAAATAATAGAGTTTTATATGTTGAACCACCGTACTCTATTCTTGCTCCTTTAAAAAAACCAAAAGCTATTAAAAAGTGGTTTTCTGGTTTAAGAAAACATCAAGAATTAGAAAATCTTAGTTTATATTCACCTAAACCAACACTTCCTTTTCAAAGTAAAGTTAAAGGGATTAATCCTATAAATCAGCGCTCTTTAGGTAAAAAATTACGGAAAATAGCAACTAAAAAGCTAGGATTTAAAGATCCAATTATTTTAACTACATTACCTAACACAGTAGACTTAATAAAATTTTTTCCAACAAGTCAGGTGATTTATGACTGTGTAGATTGTCATGCATCTTTTACAGGACATAATGAAAAAATTGTACGAGAATTAGAAGTTCGACTTTTGCGTCAAGCTGATCTAGTTTTTACAACTGCACATGCACTATATGAAGAGAAAAAAGAATTTAACTCTAATTGTTATTTAGTACCAAATGGAGCACAAGTGGATCATTTTGCTGTTGATGAAAAAAAAGTTCATGGTCCAGATAAGGAGAGTCTAGAACAATCAGGGGTTAATAAAGAGCTAGCAGCACAGTTAACTACAAATGATACAAAAATTGGGTTTGTGGGTGGTATAGGTGACTGGGTAGATCTTTCTTTAATAGAATATATAGCAGATAAAAGACCAGATTTTAAGATTTTTATGATCGGACCTTTAGGTGTTGATATAGGTAGGTTGAAAGAAAAAGATAATGTTTATTTTCCTGGGTTTATTAACTATAAAAACTTACCTAAGATCCTTGAAACCTTTGATGTAGCTATTTGTCCATTCAAAAAAAATAAATTAACAGAACGGGTAAACCCAGTTAAAGTCTATGAATATTTGGCTGGTGGAAAGGCAGTTGTAGCTACTAACTTACGTGAGCTTGAAAGTTTTACTGACTATTTATACTTAGCTGATTCTAAAGAGGAGTTTTTAGCTAAAATAGATGCTGCTATAAAAAGAGAAGAAAATTATCATAAAGAAGGTATGCTACCAGGAATAAAGCGGATGAGACGGGAGTTTTCCGAACAACACTCTTGGGACGAGCGAGTAAAAAGGATGGAGAAATTATGGGAAAAAGTATTGTAATTCACGGATATTACGGAGCTGATAATACTGGTGATGAAGCTATTCTATCTGCAATAGTTGATAGTCTACATGCTGAAGCCCAAAAAAGAAAAATGGATATTGATATCACAGTTTTATCAAAAGATCCGAAAAAAACAGAAAAACAACATAGCGTAGTTTCAGAGTTTACTGGTCGGATGTTTTCTGGTATGGATAGAGTTATTCAAACAATAAAAAATGGTGAACTATTTATAAGTGGTGGTGGAGGATTATTACAAGATAATCACCCACGAGTTGTACCTTATTGGTTATCACGAGTTTTATTAGCAAAATTATTTAAAAAACCAGTAGTTTTTTATGCACAAGGGGTCGGTCCGATATATCGCCCATTAAGTAAAATATTAATTCGTAACATTGTACGTAGGGTAGACGTCTTAACAGTACGAGATGAAGAATCACAACAAGTTTTAATAGATTTAGGTATAACTGAAGAACAAATAAGAGTAACAGCAGATCCAGCTTTTGCATTAGAAAATAACAAGGAAGATTCAAAAAAATTATTAACAAATGTATTGAATAAAGAATTTAATAAAGATCAGAAATGGTTAGGTGTTAGTTTACGACCTTGGAATGATAATCACTTTATTAATGAAATAGCAGTATACTTAGATGAAATGACAAAAAAAGGGTATAAGATATTATTCATACCAATGCAATATAAGCCTGATATTGAAGTAAGTGAACTGGTTCGATATAACATGAAATATAGTGAAAACACAGATATTTTTACTCATAAAGGTACTCCTAAAGAGTTATTAGGTATCTTTAGTGAAATGGATATCAATTTATGTATGAGGTTACATGGTGCAATTTTTTCAATGAAAAGCGGTGTTCCTACTATTGGTCTTTCTTATCAGCCTAAGGTAGCGAGTACTTTTAAAAGAATGCAACAAGAAAACAAGCTAGTTGATTTCGATGAAATTACAAGTGAAAAGTTAATTGATTTGAGTGATAAAATCAATGAAGAGTATGACGATATAGTAGGTAAGTTACTTGCAAATAGTAAACATCTTGCAGATCAAACTAAGTTTACCGTGCAATTAACTCTTGATTGTTTGTATTGATTATTATATAAATGAGGTTAGAGATTAGTTATTTAACTATGTTTGTTGATAAAGGAGAGACTTGTAAATGACAGAACTAGATAGAAATGAACTAAAACCAATAATGACTAAAGATAAAATTGCCGTATTCGGACAAGGATATGTAGGTCTTCCATTAGCTTTAAGCTTTGCTATGAGAGGTTTTTTTGTATACGGTGTAGATATAGATAAATCTTTAGTACAAGAACTTAAGAATGGTTATACAAATCACTTAGAAAGTTATCAAGGTAAGAGTATTCAAACAATTCTACAAGAAGAATTAGATTCTACAAGGTATCAACCAACACTTGATTGTGAAAGTTCACTAAGTGATGTTAATAATATAGTAGTTACTGTAGGAGCCCCTGTATACAACGGCCAGGTAGATTATGAACCAATAAAAAAGGTTTCAAAAGAGATAGGAAAAAACCTTAAAAAAGACGATTTAGTGTTATTTAGAAGTACTGTGGTTCCAGGCACTACAGAAGGAATTGTTCGTGAAATACTAGAAAGGGAAAGTGGGTTTACTGCCGGTGTAGATTTTGATTTGGCTTATTCATCTGAACGAATTGCTGAAGGTAAGGCTTTCCATGAATTTAGTGATATGCCAACATTAGTAGCTGGGGTAACTGATAAAAGTCGTATTAGATCTGAAGAGCTATTAAAGACGTTATTTAACGATGGTGGTAAGATTGTTTCATCACCATCTATAGAGGCTGTTGAACTTTCTAAAGTATTTGAAAATCTCTCTAGAGATGTTAATATAGCTATGGTAAATGAATTTTCAAGTATATGTGAACAACTTGGATTAGATATCCATCATGTTATTGATCTTGCTAATACTCATCATAGGGTTAATTTATTGAGACCAGGACCAGGGGTAGGCGGTTTTTGTATACCCAACGCTTATTACTATTTACTTCCAAAAGCGAAGGAAGTAGGTGCATCTATAGAGATGAGTGCTACAGCTAGAAAAATAAATGATAACCGACCATTACAAGTAGTTAACCGTATTGAAGAAAAGCTTTTAGAAGCAGGTAAGGATATCGAAAACTGTAAAATAGCAGTACTTGGTTTGGCTATGAAAGACTATTCAAGTGACCATAGATTAAGTCCTGCCTTAGAGGTAGTACGGTCACTTCAGAAAAGAACAAAACAAGTGAGTTGTTATGATCCAGAAGTTAAGTCTGATGTCATACCTGGACAAGTTAACAGCTTACATGACTGTGTTAAAGATGCACATGCCCTAGTATTTTTGACTAGACAAGATGAGTTTGATAATCTTGATTATGGTAATATCAGAGATCAGATGGTAGCAAATCCTCACCCACCTTTTATTTTAGATACAAAAGGTGCTTTATCACGAAAAGGTATTACCGAAAATGGAATGTCTTACGTATTGATGTAGTATAAAAGTTGGTAGATATTATCTAAAGGATATTGCATATTCATATTGAAGAAAAATTTATTTGTGTGGGATGAGGAGTGAATCATATGTCAACAAAAATAAAACGTTCTGGAATTGTCGTTTTAATTTGTTTGCTTTTGTTTACTGGATATTTAGGATATCGTGTAGCAGACCTATACTTTAGTGTTAATACTAGTTTAGAAAACTCGAATCCCGCTGGAGATAGAGAGCAACCCCAACCTGATCCTAAAGAAGGTGAAGAAGATATTTTAAATGTCCTATTAGTAGGAGTAGATACTAAAGATAGTTCTGGAAGAACTGACACAATAATGTTAGCACGCTATAATAAAGATACAAAAGATGTTGGATTAATCTCTATCCCAAGAGATACAAAAGTAAAACTTCCTAGTAGAGGTGAAGAAAAGATTAATCATGCCCATGCATATGGGGGAACGTCTTATCTTATTGAGACAGTTGAGGATTTTTTAGATATTCCAATTCATAATTATGTACGTGTGAATATGATAGGTTTTAAAAATAGTATCGATATTCTAGGTGGTATTAAATTAAATGTAGAACGAGATATGTACTGGTCAAGTTATGGTGGGGAGGATGTTATAAATATAAAAGCAGGTGAACAAGTTTTAAATGGAAAAGAAGCATTACAATATGTACGTTACAGAGGTGGCCCAGAAGGGGACATTGGAAGAGCAAGAAGACAACAAAAACTACTTCAAGCGACTATTGATGAGCTGTTACAATTTAGCTCTGTAACTAAAATTAACGATCTTATGAATGAGGTTTCTGAAAATGTTTCAACTGATTTTGAACTTACTGAACTGATGAACTACGGTCGAAACTTTTATCAGATAGATTGGGATAATATGGATCCAAAGATACTTCCAGGTGAAAGTGAACAAATCGGTGGTATTTGGTATTATTTAGCGGATGAGGATGAGTTAGAAGAAGCAATTAATCAATTAATTGAAGATTAATAAGATCCTGTCAGAGTTTAATCTCTGGCAGGAAAAAATATGTAAAAATATATGTTGGAGGTTATTGAATTGGAGCTCTACGTAAAAGTGATTTTAACAGCTATATTATTAAGTTTGGTTTTAACACCACTTTTAAGAAAACTTTCATATTGGGTTGGGGCTGTTGATCATCCTGATACTAGAAAGGTACATAGTCGTGTTATGCCTAGACTAGGCGGTCCGGCCGTTTTTTTAAGTTTTCTAACAACTGTAATATTATATGTTCCTTTAGAAAGGAATTTTCAAGGTTTATTACTAGGTGCTTTGATTATATTATTAGTAGGGATTATAGATGATATTCGTGGGCTATCTCCCATAAATAAACTTATTGGTCAAATTATAGCTGTTTTATCGTTTATTTCTTTTGGTAATCAGGTAGAGTTCCTAACTAATCCATTTGATGGTTTATTTTATTTAGGTGCATTAAGTATTCCAGTTACTATTTTTTGGATGGTTGGAGCCACTAATGCTTTAAACCTAATAGATGGGTTAGATGGTTTAGCTTCAGGTGTTTCTGGAATTGCACTGTTTACTTTCTTTATTATTGCTTTAATCAACCAACAAGTAGTAGTGGCTATAGCTGCATTAGCCTTATTAGGTAGTGTGATAGGTTTTCTTAAATATAATTTTTATCCTGCTAAAATATTTTTAGGTGATTCAGGATCATTATTTTTAGGATACATGATATCGGGTTTATCTGTTATGGGACTTTTAAAAGGTGTTACCATGGTGACATTTATTATTCCTATGCTAGTATTAGGTGTTCCTATTTTAGATACTTTTTTTGCTATTGTTAGAAGGTATAAGTTTAAAAAACCGATTTTTCAAGCAGATAAAGAACATCTTCATCATAAATTATTAGGGCTAGGTTTAAGTCATAAACAAACAGTTCTGTTTATTTACTTATTAAGTGCAGGCTTTGGGATCGGAGCAGTACTATTTGCGCGAAATGGATTTTACTAATAAAATAAATGACCGGCCGTTTGGCCGGTTTTTTATTAATGAATTTTTTCAGGTTCTTTTGATCTATCATCGAATACTTTAAAGACATTGTCAAAAGTGATATTATTTTCCTTACAAAGTGTGAGTATTAAATCCAAATCTTTATCGTTATCAATGCGTCCACAAAGTCCGCAGTTAGAACTTAACTTTCTTGGAACAGGGATTAATTTACCTTTAATATTATTTTTTTTAAGTATTTTTTCAAAGTGTAAAGCATTATGAGTTGTGGGAAAGGTAATTACAAGAAACATATAAATTCAGTCTCCTTTCTAGGTTTAAATTGAAACTTAAATGGTACTTGTATCGTCTTATATATAAGGGAATCTAGATTTATTATAACTTTAAGTTAAGCATTATAGAAAAAGGAATTATCGATACATTCAAATAGAAATATAGGATTTATCTATAGTGGTGTTTTTAGGAGGTATCTATATGGATTTTCGTCAATTAGAAGTTTTTACTACTGTAGTTAAAGAAGGGAATTTCTCTAGGGCGGCAAAGAGATTATATCTAACACAACCTACAGTCAGTGCTCATATGGAAGCACTTGAGAATGATTGTGGTGTCAAGCTTTTTGAAAGGCGTAATCGTAAGACAGTGTTAACAGAGGCAGGAAAAAAATTTTATCCATATGCTGAAGATATTCTCGGGTTGAAAGATAGAGCTCGAGAGAACTTAGAACAATATAATGAAGATTTCGGTGGAGAGATAAATATAAAAGCTAGCCAGACTCCAGGAATATATCTACTACCAAAATTATTAGCGCCTTTTCAAAAACAATTTCCTAGAGTTAAGTGTAATATCTATATATATGATACAGAAGAAGTTTTTACACGGATTTCACAATATGAAGCAGACCTGGGGTTTGTTGGTTCATTAAAAGATATTGATAAGGTAAGTGCTAAACAGCTACTATCTGATACTTTAGTACTGATTGCATCTTCTCCTTGGAAGGAAGAGCTAGAAGCTAAATATCAAAAGAACGGAGCACTTTATCTAGGTGATATTTTACACTTACCTTTTATTTTTAGATCACATGGTTCTGCAACAAGAAAAACATTTGAAACTGCCTTAAAGGAAAGAGGAAAAGATATTAAAGATTTAAATATAGTTTGTGAGATGGACAACCTAGAAGGAGTCAAGAATTTAGTTAGGCAGGGAATAGGGGTTTCTTTTATTTCTGATTTAAGTATTGAAACACATGATAATCTTAGTACTTTCACAGTAGAAGATATCGTACCTAATAGAAACTTTTATGTAATATATCACAAAAATAGAGTACTATCCCCTACATGTGAATGTTTAATGGAACATCTTTTAAATAATGATAATATTGATAGGTATATGGGGTGTAATAATGAACGATAACATTAAACGAGCTTTTTTATTTGATTGTCCGATTGATTTAGTTACTTATGAAAAGGTTCTATCTTGTACAGATTCATGGATTTTAAACAATGATCCAAAAACTAGGTTAATATTTGCTCAAAATCCCGAAAAGGTAATGACAAGCCTTGAAAATAAAGAATTGAATAAGGCACTAAATCAAGCTGATATATTAATACCCGATGGTAATGGTGTTGTATGGGCACTAAAAAAACAAGGTTATAAACTAGAAGGTAGAGTAACTGGTATTGATTTAATGCATAAACTACTAAAGCAAGCACAACAACTTTCTGTAGGTGTCTATATACTTGGTGGTAAAGAACATGTAGTTAAAAAAGCTGTTGATAAAATTAAAGAGGATTATCCTAATATAACTATTTCTGGATATCATAATGGATATTTTCACGATACAGAAAAAATCATATCAGATATTAATTCTTCAAAGGCTAGTATCTTATTTACAGCTCTCGGAAGTCCAAAGCAAGAATTATTCTTAACAGAACATGTAAATAAGTTATCAGTAAATGTTAGCATGGGAATAGGCGGAAGCTTAGATGTCATATCAGGAGAAGTTAAAAGAGCACCTAAATGGGCTCAAAACTTAAAGCTTGAATGGTTCTATAGAATAGTAACTGATCCTAAAAGGATGAAACGTGGTCTAAAAATACCTAAGTTTATTGTAAAAGTTTTATTTAAATCACATTAGAAAAGGATTATACTCTTTATTGGCGAATATATACGAATATATTTTAATGGTTTGGCGTTTTTATTGTTAGGAGGGAATACTGTGCCCAATAAAATTTATTATATTCTGGGGTTAACTTTAATTATATTAGCTTTAGGTAATAGTATTGTATCTGATATAGATGAAGTGATGGCGAGTGATCAAGATGGATGGATTATCTCTGATTGGCGTAGTTCAGGTGGTCCTTATGGCGGAGAAATTACTTCTATTGCACAAGACCCAAATAACCCCAACGATATTTATGTAGGAACTCCAGAGGGGTTGTTTAAAAGTTTTGATAAAGGTGAGAATTGGTACCACCTTGGTGTATCCGATTATGAAATTAATGATATAGCTGTTAGTTCACAAAATCCAGACCAAGTTTATCTTGGTGCAAATGATGGTTTATATATATCTGAAGATGGTGGAGTTACTTGGGATTTTTTTGAGGGTGATCTTAAAGGTGAAAAGGTTAACTTTATAGATAGGGCTTCAGATCCTATCTTTAGAGAAACTATATTAGTTGGAACAGAAGAGGGTGCTTACATATCTCGAACAGGTGGTAGATCTTTTACCTTAATAGGTTATGAAGGTAAAAATGTGACTGCAGGACTAATAGATAGTAATAAACCTGAGTTTGTGTTTTTAGCAGTTGAGGATAAAGGGTTAGTGAGTAGTGACAATAGGGGGTTGAACTGGACAAAGCTTTCTAATGACTATGTAGGTGAAGTATTATCTATATCAGTAAATCCTGCATTCCCATATATAATGTTTATCGGTACAACAAACGGAATATATAGTTCTTATGACAGTGGTGTAAACTGGGATCATTCAGGTTTTTTAGGGATTCCTGTTCATGATATATGGATGGATCCAAAATCACCTATCCACATTATGATTGCAACAGAAGGAGAAGGTGTAAAAAGAAGTTCTACAGGAGCAGATAGCTGGGAAACTGTTCATAAAGATCTCCAAAATAAAGAATTTAACATTATACTAAAAGACCAAGACGACCCAGATCGATTTTTCTTGGGAACAAGTGATGTAGGTATAGTATCACTAAATCTAAAAGAACAGGACTTTAGGGTACTTAATGAAGGCTTAACTACCTATATTAATAATTTAATAGTATCTAAAAATAACCCTGATAATGTAGTTGCTGTATCAGATGCTGAAGTATTCTTTACTCTAGATGGTGGAAATGAGTGGTCTGAACTGTTTACAAGTCGTCCAGACGCAATTCATCTCTGGCAAAACAAAAAAGAAGATGATGATGAACAATTATATTTTGTTAAAGATGATACTATGTATATTTCAGATTGGGATTTTAACCTTGAAGAAATTGATTTATCTAATTTTGTAAATCAAATCTATCAAATAAGTGTACACCCAAAAGATAGTGATGAAATATGGGTAGGAACAAATGAAGGTGTCTATCGAAGCAAAGACAGAGGAGAAACATGGGAACAGATCGGATTGTCTGATAGTTTTATTGAATATCTGAATATCTCTTATGATTCGGATCTTGGTCAAACTGTGTTATATGCAGGTGGTTATTCTGGTGTTTATAGATATCATGAAAACTTTGAAAATGAAGAAGCAGATGAAGATAAGACTAAAGAAAAATATGGGTCATACGGTGAGTTTACAAAGATAATTGATGATAAAGAATATGCAATTTCAGAATTAGAAGTACCTACCCTAAATCCAAGGAAAGTATGGGTTGGTACACTTGGAAAAGGCGTCTATTATTCAGAGGATGCAGGTGAAGGTTTTGAAGCATTTAATACTGGTTTAATAGGTAGTGAAGAAGATTACTTTCCTAGAGTGGTAGATATTACAACATATGAGAACGATCCTGATAAAGTCCTTGTGGCTTTAGAGTCGGGTATTTACTATTCATCAAATAGAGACGATGATTGGGATTTAGTAAATGATATTAACCATAGAGTAGAAAGTTTAGATGTACATTTTGAACCACCAACTTCACTATATATAGGAACCAGTGAAGGTGTATATTATCACGAAGCTTATGAAATCCCTTATTTAGGTTGGGATGAAGAAGAACATTTTACATTAGAAAATCCTGAGATATATCGTTTTAGTGAAGAGTTTAAACTAGAAAATGAAACAGATAAAACACAAGAAGACCTTGTTTTTATGGCGCCTAGGGTTTTAAATCATGGCATTTATCAATTTCATTATGACTATGATATAGATCCTAAACCAGAAGAGGTAATAACTTTAGATGAGCATCTAGAAAAAGATCAAAAAGGTTATAATATCGATGATTACTGGTTTGAGATCGGAAATGAACTATTGGTTTTCACAAAGGATGAACTAGAACCAGGAGAGACTTGGGAGATCAGTGTAGAAAATGAAACTGTTGTCTTTGAAACTTATTACGATCTAGATGCTATGGACCCAAAACCATATGATAGAGAAAGTGAATTTTATAAATTATACACTTCTTCTGATGAAGTTTCACAATCAGATAATGAAACTATTGAAGAATTAGCATCGGAAGTAGTGGAAGGTGCACAGGGACCTATTGAAAAAGCTTCTAAAATATTTGATTGGGTTAAAGACTACTTAGAATATGTGCCACCTGGAAATGTAGGTGCTCTAGAAGCTTATGAAACAGGAAAGGGAGTTTGTGCTGACTATTCAGATCTGTTTGTAGCACTCGCTAGAGCAGAGGGTATTCCTGCTAGAAGACTATCTGGTTATTACATCTCAGGACCAGAAGATGGTCAGTACCATGCTTGGGCTGAGTTTTATGTAGAAGGATATGGTTGGGTACCTGTGGAGCCAACTTTTGAGGCTTGGTATTCTGATTATTTTGGAGAAATACCAGATACAAGTCATATATTTATGTCATATGGTGTTGTTAGACACGAATTTTCCTCTAACCTAAGTTTTTCAGAAACCTTTGATATAGAAAGAGTTTCTTTAGGTGAAATGGACTTTAAACAAGAAGATTTATTTGAACTATTAAAAGAACATGAACTATCTGAACCCGAGACTGAAAATAGTGATGAAAATCAAGATGATGAAAATGATAATCCAAACAACAGTTACGAAAATGAAAATGTTATTACAACAAAAGTTGGTTCTGATACCCTAAAGGTAGGTTCAGAAACTATCAGTATGGATGTAGAAAGTTATATTGTTGATGGGCGAACAATGGTTCCTTTGAGATTTATAGCAGATTCAATGGGTGCTGATGTTGACTATTTAAGTGAAGAAAAAGAGGTATCTATTCTCTTAGATAAAAAGGAGATAACTTTACCACTAGAAGGTGATACGGCTAAAGTAAATGATAAAGAAATGGAATTAGAGGTGGCTCCTGAATTATTAGAAGGAAGAACTATGGTACCACTTCGTTTTATAAACGAACAATTGGGTGCTTATGTGGAGTATGAAAACGAGACACAGAAAATTATAATTCACAATTAATGTGTAGCCTCAAACGGGAGGTGATATAAATTTATAAAGGATTTTTGTTAACAACTTTATCAGTTTTAATGGTATCTACTGTATTAGTTGGTGTAGAAGATGTAAGTAGTAAAGAAATTGAAGATGAATCTATTTTTGAAGAAAAAAGTAATACAGAGGAACAAACAGCTGCTTTCTCTGTTGATGACCTACTTAAATTGTATGAGGTTGAAAGTAAGGAAGAATTAAATGAGCCACTTAATTTAGTAATAAAACTGCAAACTGATTCAATAGAAACTCAAATGAGAAACCATCCAAATGAAAAAGATGAACAGTTTTTAGGTTCTATGGAAGATCAATATGAGAGTCGTATCAAAAAAGAACAAGATGAATTTAAAAAAAGTATTACAGATTTAGATATTGAAATCAAACATAACTACAAAGAAGTTATAAATGGTTTTTCAGCTATTGTAGATAAACGAGATTTAGATAAGTTGTTTCAATTACCACAAGTTAAGAAGGTATATCCTGTTGGTAAGGTAAAAGCAAAAGGACATCGGGTGTATCCTGAATTAAAGGTTGAAGATAGCTGGGATCTAGGACCTTATGGTTCGCTTCGAGGGAATGGAGTAAATGTAGCTATTTTAGATACAGGTGTGGATTATAAACACCCTGACCTTGGTGGAGGTTTTGGTTCGGGTTATAAAGTAGTAGATGGTTATGATTATGTGAATCGGCGAAGTTATCCTTTAGATGACGAAGGACACGGAACTCATGTTGCTGGACTAATAGCTGGGGATGGAGATTTGCAAGGGGTAGCTCCTGATGCAAATATATTAGCTTATAAAGTACTAGATTCTAGGGGAGAAGGTAGTACAGACGATATTTTAGCTGCATTAGAACAGATAGTTAGTAATCGAAGAAGAGGTCTTCCTAACGCAGCAGATGTGATTAACATGAGTTTTGGATCGAGTGATCCCCATGTGGGACAATTAATAGCAAAGACTTTAGAATCGGCTGTAGAACAAGGAATAAGTGTCGTCTTAGCTGCAGGGAATAATGGCCCTGGTGACAATACACTAGATTATCCTGATCACTTTGAAGATTATGAGGACTCGATAATTACAGTGGGTGCTTCAGGTAAAGGGGCAGATCAAGTAAGAATTAATGCCCCAAATGTTAACGGCACAATCTTTGGTGAGCTTATGTTATACTCTCCAGCGCCGGATTTTTTAACAAAAAAAATTGTACATATTTCAGGTGGTGAAAGTTATAGGGATTTTACTACTTGGTTCGGAAAAAGTAAAGTAGATAATAAAATAGCATTAGTGGAACGAGGAAATGCGACTTACAGAGAAATTTCACAAAACGCAAAAGAAGCTGGTGCAAAAGCTGTTATTATATATAACGATGAACCAGGGATGTTTTATGGATCTCTTGTGGAGCCAGGTGATTACATACCGACTATATCTATACCTAGAGAAGAAGGGTTAAATATAAAAAATCAAATAAATAGTGGATCATCTTGGGCTAGTATGCGGACAAGCTCTCGGATAGCTGATTTCAGTTCTAGAGGCTATTCTAGTGCAAAAACGTTAAAACCAGACTTAGTAGCACCAGGAAAGAAGGTTCTTAGTACATGGCTAGCTAGAGACTATTCTTGGTCAGAAGGTACCTCTGTTTCAGCTGCTTTTGTTTCTGGTAGTATAGCACTTATGAAACAGGAGCATAGTCACTGGTCACCTGAAAAAATAAAAGCAGCTTTAATGAATACATCTGAGCCTTTAACAAACAGTCTTGGTGAGCGTTATGAGCTTAGTACCCAAGGGGCAGGAGAAATTAGAACTTATGATGCATTAACAACTGATACAGTTGTGACACCTGGAAGTTTAAATTTCAAAGCTATTGATATAAGAGAAAACGTGTATGAAGATAGTGAATCATTAACTATACATAATACTAGTAGACGAACTAGGCGTTATAGAGCAAGAATTAACTTTGAAAACAGTCATTATAACCTAATAATAGATCCCAGTGTCAGTAGCTTTACAGTTCCAGGTGGCGCTGAACGGAATATAGACATAGATTTAAAAGCTTATGCAGAAGATTTGCCAAAAGGAAAATATAAAGGAACTATTGAAATAGAAGATGTTACAGGTGGAGAAAGTCTTGAAATACCTTTTATGGCAGTTAAAGATTTAAGAAAGGTAAATAAATCTTTAGACTTAGAAGTATCCCCCTTGACAGTAAGTGATAACCAAACTGGTGAAATAAATATTAATTTTTTTGAACCTATGGAAGAGTTAGAAGTTGTATTGTATGATGAAAACCAAAACCAAGTTGACACATTATATAATAGAACCAACTTAAAAAGACCTAGAACTCTGAGCTACCCATGGGAAGGTGAAACAAGTGATGGAGCTACTCTAGAAAGTGGATTTTACTTTTTAGATGTATACGGCTTACCTAGTGGTGAGGATCCTTTTGCGAGTAATAGCTGGGAGAACACCTCACAATTGGTTGCTATCGATAGAGAACCACCAGAATTGATATTTTCCTGTGATACTAATACAGAAAAAGAAGTTGATACATCACATTATACATTAAGTGGAAGAGTAGAAGATTTGTCATTTGATATGTATTCACAAGGTGTAACATTAAAAATAAATGGAGAAGATGTAAATATAAATGAAAATCAAAGTTTTGAATATAATCTAGACTTAGAACCTGGTGACAATTTAGTAGAGATAAAAGCAAAAGATTGGGCACAAAATATAAACGAAAAAGAGCTTTTGTTTTATTATGACCCTTACGAAATTGATGTAAATGTTAAAGGGGGTCATCTGACCTTAGATGTACCTCCAGTAGTAGATAATGGACGTACACTTATCCCTATCAAGGCTTTAGGAGACGCTCTAGGAGCTCAAATATCTTATGGTGGTCCAGATGAACCTATTAAAATCAATAAATTACATAATGAAATACAGATTTATTTAGATAGTAATACTAGTTATTTAAATGGTGAACCTATAAATCTTGGTACGAAGCCAATGATAATTAATGAAAGAACGATGATACCAATACGTGAAGTTGCAGAAGTATTAGGTACAAAGGTTTACTGGAATGAAGATAGTAGAACTGTCATTATTGAGAATGACACAAGTTATTTAAGTTTTCTAGAAACAATCAATCCTAATTTTTACTTGACTTATCACCTATTTGTTTCTAACTTTTCAGAAGTAAGCTCTGAGTATTATCAGTATAAGGTAGATTCTTTGAATAGTTTACCTATGACTACAAAATTACGGTATCCGACATTACTTCTAAATGGAAGAAGTTATCTATTTGCATATTTTCTAGATCAATTTAATAATATGTTAATTGAACAAGAGATATATTATGTAGAAGATATAAAAGAGCCCCGAATTTTCGGGGCTAATTTTCTAATAAGTTCTAAACCTTTCTTTACTAACACCACAAATAGGACATTTTTCAGGTGTGCCTTCAGTTGTAGTAAATCCACATTGACCACAAATACTCACTTCATCAAATTCAAGATCAGTGTTATTATCAACAGCTTCAATAGCTTTTTGAAATAGAGTACTATGAACTTTTTCAGCTTCTAATGCCCATTTAAAGCTTTGTTTTGCTTGAGACTCATTTTGCATTTCTGCAATCCTTAAATAAGCTGGATACATTTCATGGATTTCAAAATCCTCTCCTGCTTTAGCTCCTTCTAGATTTGTTCTAGTATCCTTTAGGCCAAAGCCTGCCATTGATGCTACTAGAAAATCACCCTCTAAATCACCTAAGACTTTGAAATGATTATTAGCATGAACTTCTTCAGCATATGCTATACCTTTAAATAGTCTAGCTATATTAGGATAGCCTTCTTCTTTTGCTTTTTGTCCCCAAACTTGATAGCGCATATAAGCTTGACTTTCGCCACCATATGCAGATCTCACCTTATTAGCTGTAATGTTATTTTCCACAGTATCCCTCCTGATTTAGATTTCTGCAACTAACCCAAGCATAAAGGGTGTGATAAAGATTTCTATCACCGCCGCTACTGCTAACATTATTATGATACCTGGTAGTATTTTGATTCCAGCCTTGATATTATTTTTTAAATTTGAACCACGATTTATACCTTCAGGAGGAAATAATATTTGATAACCTATTTTTAGTCCTAAACCACCAGCTATTAAAATTGCCGGGACTTCAAAAATTCCGTGCGGTAAGATCCCAAGGCCATAGAAAACAAGGGGATTTTCACCTTGTAGTGTTAGAATTGAAGCTAGTACTCCAAGGGCACCACCATTTACTAATAAAGCAAAGAAAGTCGGTAGAGCTAAGATAATTCCCATAAATATCATGACTAATACAGCAGTAAAATTATTCCAAAATAGAACCGCTGTACCATAGAACGGATTAGTTCCAAAAATTTTGTCACCCATTTGTTCTATTTCACCAAAATATCCATGAAAAGCATTAATGATAACATCTGGAAATAAAAAGGAAAATACTCCAAATACTAAAGCACTTCCAAAAAAAATTAATGTAGAAAGTTTAAGCCAAAGTTTAAAAGGTTTTAAATTTCTGATAAAGCTATCGATCATTGTCATTAGATCACCTCTGATTGCTCAAAATGTGAGATACTGCTATAATAATATATGATTTATAAAAAGTAAAGAAATAACAATTATATTAAGGAGTGAGGGCGAGTGTTACATAAGAAACTTTTTGTTATGGTCATTATAATCGTGATTGCTAGTGTTACTATTATTGCTTGTGATGGGCAAGATGAAGTAGACACTGATAGTATTAAAACTGTAACAGATGGTCTTGGGAATGAAGTCTCTTTTAAAAATCAACCAGAGACAGTTGTTACTATGATGCCAAATCTAACTGAAATAGTTTATGCACTGGGATTAGAAGATAATATCTTAGGGGTTTCTAACTGGTGTGATTACCCAATTGAAGCAATAGAAAAACCTAAAGTAGGAGATGCTATGGATTTAGATGTTGAAAAGATTGTTTCACTAGAACCTGATATTGTATTAATGGGTGCTGGTGAGACCATGGGTGAAGTTCAAGATAAATTAGCTGAAATGGATATTGACACCATGGTTTATGACCCAAAAAATATTGATGAAATTTTAGAGATGATTGACACATTAGGTGAATTATTTGATCAAACCGAAGAGGCAGCAGAACTATTAGATGAGTTTGAAAGTAAACATGATGATTTAATAGAAAAAACACAAGAAATAGATGAGTTCCCATCAGTATTTCTCTTGTTAGATACTAATTCGTTATATACTGTAGGAGACGGTGAATTTATGTCAGAAGTTATAGAATTAGCTGGTGCTAATAATATAGCATCAAAAAAGGACGAAGGTTATTTTGTACTAAACCAAGAAATTTTAATAGAGAAAGATCCTAATTATATTATAACAACTTTTCCTGATACGAATGTATTAGAAGATATGGGAGCACTTTCTGAGTTAACTGCCGTTAAAGAAGATAAAGTAGTTGAAGTTGATGGAGACTTATTAAGTCGCCCTGGACCACGAATTATAGATGGAGCTTTTGAATTATTTGAGTTACTCCATGAGTAATTGGGCTGGAGGAGTATTATGTTATTTAAACGTACTACTTTTTTTATAATGTTATTTTGTCTTTTACTATTTACCTTTGGAATAGTTACTGCAATTGGTGTAGCTGATATTACTATTATAGATACCTATAGAATAATAACATCATACTTACCCGGATTATCGACTTTTGTAGAACAGGACTGGTCACAAGGTCATGAAAATATAGTAATCAACTTAAGGTTACCACGGACACTCTTAAGTTTAATGGTAGGTGCAGCATTATCTTTAGCTGGGACTACATATCAGGGACTTTTAAGAAATCCATTAGCAGACCCTTTTACAATAGGTGTATCGAGTGGTGCGGCTGTAGGAGCAAGTATTTTTCTATTACTTCAAGGGTTAAATAGTCTTATGTTACCAGAATTTTTTGGGTTACCTGGTTTTAGTTTTATTGGAGGAATGTTGGCACTTATAGTAGTTTATTCACTAGCACGAGTGGGGGGGAGGGTCCCGCCTGTTACTTTATTGTTAGCTGGAGTAGTAGTTAGTTCTTTCTTATCAGCAGTTATTTCTTTTCTAATGCTGATATCAGGTGAGGATATGCAAGGTATCTTTTTTTGGATCTCTGGAGGCTTTAATCTAGCTAGCTGGAACCATGTTCAGATTTTGTTTCCGTATCTTTTAATAGCAGGTGTTATTATATATTTCTTTTCTCGAGATTTAAATATTATCTTATTAGGTGAGGAATCAGCTACTTATCTTGGTATACCTGTTGAAAAGGTCAAGAAAATCTTATTAATAGCTGCATCATTAATTACAGCAGCTAGTGTATCAGTAAGTGGTATGATTGGGTTTATTGGATTAATTGTACCTCATGCTACTAGGTTATTATTAGGGCCTGATCACAGAGTGATTATTCCAGGTTCTATGTTACTTGGAAGTATTTCGCTTTGTTGGATGGATGTGTTTGCTAGAACTATGTTTGGTCCATCAGAAATTCCTGTAGGGATAGTAACTGCCTTTATTGGGGCACCTTTCTTTTTAATTTTATTAAAACAAAAGCGTGGTCAATTTTATTTTTAAGCCGGGGTGAGAGCTAGTGTCAGTATCTATTTCAGTTAATAATATATCATTTAGTTACCCGTCTTCAAAAGTACTAAAGGGCCTTTCTTTTAAAGTTGAACCCGGTAATTTTGTTGGAATCCTTGGACCTAATGGTTCAGGTAAAAGTACACTTTTAAAAAATTTAACATCTTATCTAGAGCCTAAAAAAGGTGTTATAACCCTTGATGATAAAGAACTATCTTCATATCATATAAAAGAACTTTCGCAAAAACAGGGAGTAGTTTCTCAAGAAAATACTATTAACTTTAATTTTTCTGTTAGTGAACTAGTAGCTATGGGACGAGTTCCTTATCAGAGTAGATTTTCTCGTATGTCTGTTAAAGATAAGGAAATTGTAAAACAGGCTATGGAACAAACTAACTGTTGGCATTTACGAGATAGAAAAATGTTTCAACTTTCTGGAGGAGAAAAGCAAAGGGTAATATTAGCACGGACTCTTGCACAAACTCCGAAATTATTATTACTAGATGAACCTACTACTTTTTTAGATATGGGTTATCAAAAAGAATTGATGGATTTACTGAAAAGGCTAAATAATGAAGCTAATTTAACTATTGTAATGGTATTGCATGACTTAAATTTAGCTTCAGAATACTGTAAAGAATTAATATTAATGGATAATGGTGAAATAGTTACTTACGGAACTTCTCATGAAGTATTAACAGAAGAAAACTTAGGTAAAGTTTATGATACAGAGGTTGCTATTATTAAAAATCCAGTTACAGGATCACCTATGGTAACCCTACCACCTAAAAAACAAGATGTAAAAACCTTGAAAAAAGAGTTACCTTTAAAAGGACTTAAGGTCCATATAATTGGCGGTGGTGGTAAAGGAGAAGAGATAATGTCTTCTTTATATACAGAAAACTGCCAGGTAAGTTTAGGTGTAGTTAATCTTGGGGATTCTGATTATGAAAAAGCAGGCGAATTAGGCTTTAGTTCTGTAGTATGTGAGCCATTTTCTACGATTGATGATGATAGTTATAAAAGAGGCAAAAAAGCCGTATCAGAAGCTGATGTAGTTGTATTAGCTCCTGTTCCTTTTGGAAATGGTAATTTACGAAATTTAGAACTGTTAGAATATGCTGTAGGACAAAATAAACCTGTTGTGTTATATAAAATTGATTCAAAGAATATAAGTGATTACACTAAAGGACAAGCAAAAAAAGCTTTAGAAAGATTAACAAATGATTTAGATGTAGTAACAACTATTCCTGACTTAATTGAATGGCTGAAAAACACCCGGCCGTAATCCGATTAATAAATCGGTAAAAAAGGCCGGGTGTTAATATTTGTGAACATTTTGTGGAAAACATTGTGGATATCTTAAGGTATTTTGTGGAATTTATGTGTATTTATTGTTAATAATTAAAACATTTTCCACAATAAATGCTTATAGATATTCGCTTCTTGTATTGTATTTGTAAAAGCTAAGAGTAATTGAAGAGATTTAGTAGTGTTTGGTTCAATAACCTTTGTGTTATTCACACTAATTACATTTCCATCACTAGCACTATCTATAAGAGTTATTTTATGTCCAAAAGCGAGTAATGCTAAAGCTTTATTTGGAGTTTTGATACTACAAAAATCCTTGGTTAAATAAGTTTTAGGATAAGTTCTAGGAAATATAAAAGGATCTTTATCTAACGGGTGAAATTCACCTTGTTCATTATTAATATTTAATGATACCATCGTTCCAAAATTTATTTCTTCAACTTTACTATTTAAGTTAGTAACCTTTAGTAGACAATATAATAAGTTACTTTTAGGTAGTGTATAATATTGAACTGATAAGATGAGTTTGCTATCAGATAAATAATAATCAAATGTTGAGCCTTGAAAGGTTCTTTGTAGTAAGTTTATTGTCGCCTGATTTGTAGTAGGAGTTACATTTAATAACTGTTTTTGTGACAGATCTTCATTAATAGTATGGATAAATGGAGTTATCCCTCCTAAAAATGGTCTAAACCAAGAAAAACTTTTTTTATCAGGATATGTTGAATATAACAGATTTTTATCTTTGTCTTGTAATTTTATAATTGACCCTGCAAAGTTAGGTGCTATATTATATGAAATAGTACCATTATTAATATGAACTTTATCATTTTTTTGTTCTATAGAGACATTATATTTATTATTGCCTAACCGAATAACAGGAAATAAAAATGATTGTTTTCGATCGCCCACTAATTGAATAGTATAGCTCTTGGCACAAGCACTAAACTGTTTTTCTGCTGGTATTGTGATTTTTTCTATAGGTTTTTCTGTATGTGAAATGCTAAGTTTTTTTGTTTTTATTAATTCATTATCATCATTAAATATATGATATATTCCAGTAAAAGGTTTTTGGCGTCGTAATTTTAAATAACATTGTAAACTTCGTGGTGATGTTATAACTGTTTTTACTTCAGGTGTTAATCTTATTTCTCCAGATCTATGTAAGCTTCCATTTACTAGTTGATTTCTTTTTTTAGATTTTACATGATAGGTTAACGACTGACTAATTCGTTTTTGACCTGGTTTAAGTGTAATTCTATCTTTAATTATCGGAAGATAATTATCACCAAGAGAAAAGTGTGTATCTTTTGGAAACTCGCAGATGATTTCTTTTTCTTGACAGCTTATAATATAATAATTATCTCTAAATTTATTTTTAGCATCAGGAAAATCTAATTTAGGTACTGGAAAACTTCCTGGTAAATAATCTTCAATGAGAGGTCCATCAGTTAAAGGTGCTATTATTTTCATATTTGGATGTTTAGGTACCTTAGTTTTTATTTGGAGATCAAAGGATTGGTTATTTTGAGTATGATTTGTACAACTTGCCCATTTTACTAATTCTCCAGTTGCTAAAAGTTTTAAATGAGTAGCAACTTGAACCCCAGGAGAGTTTTTAGAATCAAATATTAATGTAATTGTATCTGAATCTATATATCCCTGTGGAGTTAACTTATCAAATTCATGGGGCCAGAAAGGCGGACCCATTTTAACTGGTGAACCTTGTAATAAAATACCATCTTGTGTGTTTTCTTTTAACTGCACAAGTTCTTTATCGTATAAAGTATACCCTCCAGTAGTTTTATCTACTTCTAATAACAATTTAGAAGTTTCTAATCTGAAACTACTAGAAGTAGTATAATTAACAACTGTACTATTATCATTGAAAACAGGTAATGTAAAAGTTCTATTAAACTTACAGTTAGACCATACACCTAGTAATCTAGGCGTTGTACTGGCGGTGACAGTCAGCTCTTTAAGACCAGGGTCTTTTCCTGAAATAATTAGGGGGAGTGAGATAGTACTTTTATTTTTTGTCAGTAAAGTTATAGAGATAGTGTTATCACTTTTTTTAGTAATATAATGTCGGTTGTTCTTTAAATAAAGATCTATATCCTTTGATGATTGTATTTGTAAATGGATTTCTCTGATATAAGAATGATTATTCTTTATCTCTAGATAAGAAATAGTTTGTTTATTTGGTTGTAAATTCAATATAGGATTAGGGGTTAGATTTATTTCTAGAGGAGCTTTTAATGTTTTATGAGTTGTTAAATTAAAGGGAGCTCCATTATCAATTTTTATTTTTGTAGTTTGGGTAATATTTATATCTTGACATTGTGTAGTATTAGTATCCGGTTTTTCTATAAGAAAATCTGTATTCAGTTCTTTAATATCATGATTATTAACCTTATTTTTGACTATATGTTTTCTTGGGGTAAAAAGATGAGTATATTTAGATTCTTTAACAGAGGTAGAAGTTAGTATTTCTGACTCACTTATATTAACATTAGACTTATTTATGGTTAAATTCGCAGAAAATTGTTTCGTATTATTTTCTAAGAGATCTATATCTACTTTACAGTTAAAATTTTTCGTTTTGAACCCTGAAATCCCCTTAGCTTTTCTGTCTAGCAAAACTTCAAATTGTGATCTATTGTCCCTAAACTTGTATGTTAGAATATCATTATTTACTGTAGGGTGATGGTCCTCTTCTAACTCTGACCTTGGGAGTAGCATGTCTTGCCACTTTTTTTCGAAAAAAAGTTGTTTGAAAGGTGGAAAATTTAATATTAATGGCATATAATTTTCAAGTTTAGTAGATTTTCCTTCATTTATCCAAGCAAAACCTAACTTTTTATATAAAGGAATAGCTCGAAAATTTCCACTACAAGAATGTAGATCTAATCTCGAGTAACCAAGCTTTACAGTTTTAGAAATAGCTTTTTCTAGTAATTGTTTACCGATACCTTGTCGCAAATATTCAGGATGAACATTTAAGAGTGAAATATATCCTGTATGATACTTTTCAGGATGAGTTGTGTACTCTAAATAACCAAGTACTTTGTTTTTTGTTGGATTAACTGCTAATAACAGAAATTTTATATCTTGTGATCCTATGTATTCTATGATATTTTTAGTTGATAAAGTGATTCCTTGAAAAAGACTACCTGGCCAGTAGAGATCACTTTTTTGAAATAATTCTTTTATAGATTTAAGATATCTTGGATGATAGTCAACTATTTTTATGTTCATTTTATTTTGACCTCCTTAAAAAATGATTTACGGGTATGTTTCTAAATAATTTGTGTTTACTTAAATATAGAAAAGGAAAATCATTTAGTATATCGAAACAATAATAAAGAACAGAACTTTTAAGATTATATGCACTATCAGAAAATATATGAGTTTTATTAAAGGAGACCATATTATGTATAATATCTTTGGTTTATTATTATTATATTCTCTAGGTGTTTTAGGATGGAAAATTGGTGACAAATTAAACATTCCTGCTGCTCCCGTCTTGGGAGGGATATTAATAGTAGGAACTCTTAGAATTATGGGTATAGACTTACCATACTTACCAGATTCTATTGTTTTTTTATTACAAATTGCACTTGGTGTTATGGTAGGTGCTAAGTTTGACAGAGATGCTTTTAGATCACTTAGATTGATAGCACTTCCGGCTATTATAATCTCAAGTTGGGCAGTTATAATCACCTTATTATTTGGTTATATAATTGCTATGATTAGTCCACTAGATATTGTTACGGGTATATTAGGTTCAAGTATAGGTGGACTTCCTGAAATGACTATTTTAGCCCATGATACACAGGCTGATGCAATTACTATGGTGCTATTTCATGTATTTCGGATCCTAGCTACTATGATGATCTTCCCACCTATTATTAGATATATACAGTTAAAGAACAAGAGTATGGGTACAGATAATTTTAAAAAATCAATCACAAGTGAAAAAAACCCTCCACTTAGAATTGAACGATTAGTTCTTACATTTGTAGCTGCAGGGTTATTTGGTGGTTTGTTAATATACTTAGGTGTTCCGGCAGGTGGTTTAGTTGGGGGACTAATCTTTATCGTAGTAGCAACATATCTAGATATTCCTATACAAGTACCACCATCACATACACTTAGTTGGTTTTTAGTTGGGATAGGTTTGATGGTTAGTAATCAATTTTCACCAGAAACACTTGAGTTAATTCTCTCTGGGGATCTTATAATACCACTTTTATTTTCGGTAGTATTTACCTTAGGCTCTTCTTTACTAGTTTCCTATGGTATTTATAAACTTACTGGTTGGGATTATATTGTATGTTTTTTAGCTAGTGCTCCTGCAGGTTTTACAGTAATGACAGGCTTAGCACTAAAAGAGGGTTATGATCCTATTAAAGTTTCACTTTTACATTTAAGTAGATTAGTAACATTAAAATTAGTTATTCCTTTCTTATTTATGATATTTTATTAAATGGATGGTGATCTTTTGAAGTTAACCTCAGAGCAAAGAAAAAAAGGTATATTACTTTTTTTAACTGGTCTATTTATTTTAAATGTTGTGTTTTTTATTAACTTTGCATTAGTAGTTTTTGATTTTTCTCACTATAAAGTACAATTTGAAGAACTTGATCGTGTTGAATTTACTAAAATAACGGAACCTGAATTGTATCGAATAACAGGTGAGATATTAGAGTATTTAAAACTAGCAAGAGATGATATAGATATTATTGCAGTAATTGATGGTGAAAAAGAACAGTTATTTACTGAACGAGAGTTAATTCATATGGATGATGTTCGTGAACTTTTTAAAAATGGATATATCATATTAGGGATAAGTATTATATTACTTTTCTCTTTTGGATATTTTAGTGTGATTTATTTTAAAAGAAAGCTTAACTTAGATAACAAAGTTCTCTCTGCAGCTATAGTAACAAAATGGAGTAGTCTTATTGGAGTTGTAATTATGGCTAGTTTAGGAATAATATTTTATTTAGGTTTTGATTTTTGGTATGATCAGCTCCATATTTGGATGTTTGATAATGATTATTGGTTATTAAACCCTGATACACATAATCTAATTCGGATATTTCCAGTTCCATTTTTTTATAATACAATCACTAGAATAATAACAAGAACTTTAGGACATATGGTTTTAATTATATTTATTAGTCTAGCTATAGAAAAATACCGCTCACAACGAGCGGTATAGTCTAGATAGCAATTAATTTAAAGTTATAGTCTTGATATTTAGAATCAATGATAATTTGATCTTGAGGATAAGTAATTACTTGAGGTAGAATTTTATCATCATCAGGATCTTCTGTTTTTGCTATAACTAATAAAGTTTTATCATCATAAGGTAAAGTTGTAACTTGTGTTATTTCGGTGCTATATCCACCAGTTGATTTTTCACCACGACTTGTAATTACTACTAATTTGTTATTACCATCCTGAGTTTTAGTTTTAATACCTGATTCTTTAATGGTTGGTAAATCATGTTTTTCTATTTTATTAAAGGAAACGTCATCATTTTTTGAAAAAGTAATTTGATCACCACTTTTATTTTCACTATAGTTTAACATTTTAAATATATCTGATGGTCGAATAAACTTTGTATCTCTATCAAAACTAAACTCCTTGTTTTTAGCTTTTACTATTATGTGATCATCATAATAAATACTCCTATTTATAAGATCAACTAAGTCAAAGACTGATATATATAATTCTTGGTCTTTTATAAAAGGTTCTACTGACAATTGAAACTCACTATCTGATGTTTGTACTGTTTTATTATTAACTTGAAAGGTATAAACTTCAGATTCAATACTTTTAAGTTCTTTTGAAAAAGCTATTTCAGCCTTATCTTCTTCGACTATAAAGCCTGTAAATAATAAGAGACCTGAAACAAGAATTGTTAATATAATTATATATTTCATATTAGGCCCCCCCTCTTTATAATTAATATGCAATCTGTAATAATTTAATAATACCAAAAATTACTCTTCAGAGAGAGAACTTTGTGTTTCTAATTTATGTATAAATGCTAAAATTTCAGCTACTCCTTGATATAACTCTTCAGGAATTTCCTGATATAGGTTTAGTTTAGAGAGGGTATTAATTAGTTTTGGGTCTTTATGGATAAATACACCTTCGTGTTCAGCAATTTTTATAATTTCATCTGCAATATAACCATCTCCTGAAGCAACTATTTGTGGGGCTAAATTTTTATCAGGATCATATTTTAATGCAGTTGCTTTATTAGTTTTATTAGACATAAAATACCTCCATTAAATTAAGTAATCAAAATTACCATGGGGTTTAAGTGGTGTTTTAGCAAGTTCAGTTTGGTATGATTGATAAGAAAAGTCTATTTTATCTACATCTATTTTTGCAATGGTTAATTTAGATTTTTGTAACCTATCCTTTAAAAAAGAAAGATTGTTTTGTATCAAAGCTTGGGTTGTATCTTTTTCACAAGCTATTTGGAATGAAATAACTTTATCTTGAAAATGGGCGCGGATAACTAAAGGTCCCAAATTATTAGGAGTTATACTAATACCTAAAGTAATATCTTGTTTTTTAGATTGATTTTTATAGTAACTCGAGTTTTTTTCTTTAAACTTTTGTAAATAAAATTCCCCTGGGGTTTTTTGTTGTTCGCTTTGTAGTAAGAAAAATCCCCAAAACTGATTAGTATTATTAGTAGCATTTAATGCTCTAGTAAGTTCTAGTAGTTCAAAGGGTTCAGTATTTAGGTTATCAGAAATTGTTGTGGATTGTTCTTTACTACTTGAAAAAAATATTTTAAATAAGTTATCTAAAGATGCCTTCATAATAGATGTATCAAAACTATTATCTTCTGTAATTTCTGGTGCGGGTATTAAAAAAAGTTCACTTGGTAATTGATTTTCTTGAATATTTAGGATCTTTTTTGCCATCATAATAGTTTTTTTAGTTATAGGAAGACGGTTTAAGTGTAAAAAAGCTATTTCCTGTAAATCATTTGTTTCAAACATATTTGAAGTAAAGTAGCTTTCTAATTCTGTGATTAACTGTGAGGTTGGATTTTCTCCTAATGTCAGTACAGTCTGAACTAAGCCTTTTGTAAGACTTTCATTAGAAAAGTTATGTTGTTTTATGAACTGCTCTGTTTTTTCAGCTATCATAAGTTCTTTTGGGTCTTCTAGTAGTTTTAGATAAGTACTACCAAAAGGTTCAGTATGAACTTTACCTGAGATCCAAAGACCTTCTTTTAAAGGTATTTCGGATTTTACTTGCAATAGGTTGTTATTTAAATTAAGTACAACTTTATTACCCTCAGATTTTACAACTTGTGCACGTACTATAGAACCCGGACGAAAAAAATCTTTTACTTTATCTGTTAAAGAAGTGAGTTTCAACCTTTGTGTTGGTGTTGTATTTTGAAAAATGTTAACCATATTAAATCACTCCGTACTATGTTATATATTTAATATTCTGTTCACAAAAGAGAATTCCTGTTCAACTATTTTTAATTGGGGGAAATTATGAAAAAAGTATCTTATAACTTTAGAAAAGCACAATTAGAGGATAAAGAAGAAATATTGTCAATTAGTGATAACTTTAATCATGACTATCTACCATATGTTATTGATAGGTGGTTAACAATGGGACGTGGTGGATTATATTTATTAGAAGAAAGTAATAAGATAGTTGCTTGTTGTCTATTAAAATTTCAGACTTCTAATCAAGCTTGGTTAGCTGGCATGAGAGTAAGACCTGATTATCATAATTTAGGCGCTGGTGGTGAGTTAACTGGTAGGTTAACAGAAAGAGCTAATTATGAAGGAGCAAATATTGTTAGGTTTGTAACAAACTTAGATAATTACCCAGCACAAAAAGTAGGTGAAAAACATGGTTTTTATTTTCATTCTAGATGGATGATTTTTTATTATCAGGATCTACCACATAATATAACCACTACCTTTGATATTAGAGAAGAAATGTTTACTAATCAAATAGATAAAACTAGTAGAGAATTATTCTTTCAGGAAGGTTTTACTTTTGCTGAGTTAACCAACCCACAGTTTGAAAATATAGATGATAAAGATCGGTTTTTATTAAATGTTAAAGGTGAGGTAGCATTTATAGGAGAAAATACCGAAAACTTTGACAAAGAAGTTACTTTTTTTGTAAATTGCATGGTGTTACTTGAACAGCTTGAAAAGATTGATTTTTATCAAGTAATTAAAGAATTATTATCATATCTAAATAAACATAAATATTATGCATGTACTCTACCAATCCCATATGAACTTTGGAAACAGGATAGAGATAAGTTGGGTACCCTATTAGGAAAAGATGAAGGTGAATCCTTTATTTAATGGTACGAGATTTCACATAGTTCATTTCCTGGGAAATTCTGAAGGAGGCTTTTTTTTGAAGGGGTTAGTTATGTTAAAAGAAATAATAAGTGAGGATATACTTGAAAATGGATATTTAGTAGGTGGAACAATTCGAGATATTCTTAGCAGTAGGACACCATCAGATATAGATTTAGCTTTTTGTAAAAAAAATCATAAAAAAGTGATTGAGGTTTTAAATAATAAAGAAATTACTTTTTTCCCGTTAGATGTAAAAAGGGGTGTTTATCAATTACAATTAGGGCAGGATACTAATAGTACGATGGTTGAAATTACATTATTAGTAGATGATGATATTAAAAAAGACCTAGCTAAAAGAGATTTTACCATTAATGCTATGGCGGTATTTTTAAAGGATTTTTTCAGTGAGGGACTTAGTGATAATATAATAATTGATCCTTTTAATGGTTTATCTGCCTTAAAAGAAAAGCAAATTATACCTGTTAGTGATATAATATTTAAAAAGGATCCAATTAGAGTTCTTAGAGGATTTAGGTTTCAAGTTGATGGTTTTATATTATCAGATCATTTTTATTCGCTTTTACAGAAAAGTAGAATTGATTTTTCTCAGGTTTCAAAAGAACGTATTTTTCAAGAAATAGAGGGAGTTATAAGTAAAGAAAAAGATATTGAAAAGATCCTAGAGTTTTTTTATAAATTAAATGATGAAGGTGTATGTTATAAACTACCAATATTTGAAGATGGTTTTAACTCTGATTTTTATAAAATACAAAGATCATCAAAAGAAATTAATAAATTAATTACCTCTAAGCCTTTTAAAGAGTATTTTAGTGATATTTCTAATAAAGATTTAATCATGGCTTTAGTGTTTTTATCTACTCTAAATTTAAATCTTCATACCCTAAAACAAGTATATCCCGTATCTAGTAAATTTCTCAATTTTATGAAACAATTTTATCGAGGATTTCACTCAACTCATAAAGAACTGACAAAAAAAGAACTATATGCTTTAGAATTAGTGACGATACGTGATGAAAAGTTATTAAAATACTTTCTTTTAGGTAATTTTGTTGGTAGAATTGTTGTAGGTAAAACTTCTTTTATACAAGGGCTAAGGAGAGATTTAGCCATATTTGAAGAATTGACTAGACTATATGCTAATATTAAGAAAGAGTATAGTGGAGATAAAATCATGAGAAAAGTTAATAAATCTTCAGGTCCCTGGTTAAAAGAAGTTCTTAGAAAAGTACATTATTATGCATTAATTAGAGAAGAACAAGAAATCAGAAAAATCATAGATTCTATATAATAAGCGGGAGAGTGAGGATTTTTGAAAAGAGGACAAGCTATTAAAGCAGCAAGTACTATAACTTTAGTGTCTGTATTAAGTAAAATGTTTGGTTTTTTTCGTGAAATGGCACTTGCTAGAGAGTTCGGTGCTACCTTTGAAACAGACGCATATTTAATTGCAATTGTGATACCACAAATGTTATTTGCTTCAATTGGAGCTTCTATAGCGACAACTTTTATACCGTTATATACAGAAGCTAGATTAGATAAAAAACAAGAGTTAAGTACTTTTGTAGGGACCTTTTTTAAGATTATGGTGGCTGTAAGTACTGCCATTGTAGGTTTTGGTTTATTATTTACTCCAGAGATTGTTTCTGTAATCTCACCTGGATTTACAGGTGAAGTAAGAGAACTTTCTATTTTACTTACAAGAATTATGCTTCCCGTCATAATTTTCTTAGCAGCTGGTGGTGTTTTAAAAGGAATTTTACATTCTCATAATGAATTTTTTATCCCAGTGTCTGTAGGGATTTATCAAAATATAATTATCATGTTCTTTATTTTAGTATTAGGTTCTAGATTTGGAATTGAAATAGTTAGTTTTGGAACACTTCTTGGATTTTCGATGAATTTTTTTGTACTACTACCAAAAGCAATTTCTCTAAAGGCACCATTGATTACAAAACTAAACTTATCTCACCCTTTTGTAAAAAGAAGCTTATATCTAATGGCACCAATTTTATTTGGAAATATGGTGTTACAATTAAATAAACTTGTTGATAGGATGTTAGCTTCTAATCTAGATGAAGGTAGTATTTCAGCTCTAAACTATGCATCTAAAGTTTATACTTTACCACATGGAATATTTGTTATGGCTGTTGCTACTGTTTTGTATCCTTCATTTAGTGAATGTGTAACGAAAAAAAATATGTATAGATTAAAAGAACTGATGATAACTGGACTTTCTAGTATTGTTTTTTTAGTATTACCAATGATGGCAGGAGCTATTGTACTGCGTGAACCTATAATTAGAGTACTTTTTGAAAGAGGCCAATTTGATACCCTTGCAACACAACGTACTGCATTCGCATTACTTTTTTATTCTTTTGGAATGCTTTCAATATCACTACGTGAAATATTAAGTAGGGTATTTTATTCCTTTCAAGATACTAAAACCCCTATGAGAGTTGCAATGGGTATGGTGGTTGTTAATTTGCTATTTAACTTCTTACTTATCGGTCCTTTAGGACATGGGGGGTTAGCCCTTGCTACTAGCTTATCTATGACAGCTGGTACTACGTTATTATTTATAGGTGTTCGAAGGTTAATTGGACCTTTTGGATTTGTGACTTTTGCTCACAATAGTGGACGAATATTTCTAGCTGTACTGGGAATGATTGGAACTATGTACCTTACCTTATGGATCATACCAGATATACCGATTTTTAAGTTGATTATACCAACATTAACAGGTGGGACTGTGTATTTAATTGTTTCTAAATTATTAAATGTTGAGGAAATAGGAGTTGCAAAAGATTTATTCATACAAGTGATAAATCGCTTTCGGTAGGGATAGAATATAGTATATAGAATATAGTATAAAGAATTTATAAGGAGCGTATTATATGCTACCCTCAGAAAAGATGGTAGACTTTATAAAGTATTATATACCAGTGTTAATTTATATTGGAATAATACTATTTCTTTCCGGACAACAGTCCGGAAGTTTTTTTCTCGATTATTTTCCAGTTCCACTTAAATTAGGTCATTTGATTGGGTATGCTGGTCTTCAAATATTGATGTATCGAGCTATTAATAAAACACTCGTATCAGTTAATAACTTAAACATGATAAAAGCTTTTATATTTACAGTGGGGTTTGCTATTATTGATGAAACATATCAAACTTTTGTCCCAACACGTAGTGGAAGTGTAGTTGATGTAATCATAGATAGTGTAGGTGCTTTAACGGGATTAGTCGGTATTTGGCTGATAAATCACTTATTAATGCGATTTCAAGTTTTAAGAATTAGTCGAAAATAAAATTAAGTAAATTTTAAATTATAATTACTTGGCTGTTAGCCAAGCTGTTTCTTTTTAGAAATAATTATCATTTTTAAAAAGAAACAGGTATTAGATAGATTCTGTAGAAGTAATAATTGTGAATAAGATAGAATGGAGGTAAAATTTATGAAAGGGTATGAAAGGGTATGAAAGGGTATGAAAGGGTATGAAAGGGTATGAAAGGGTATGAAAGGGTATGAAAGGGTATGAAAGGGTATGAAAGGGTATGAAAGGGACTGTTGTTTTAGTATGGATTAATAGTTTAAAAGAACTATTTGGAGAAGATAAGGTGGCTAAAGTACTTACTGATATGGGATGGGATGGTGAAGAAATTATCACTCCCACTATGGACGTGTCAGATGATCAGGCACGTGGTATAGTAGAAAAAGTAGCTGAACTAGAAGGAAAAAGTAGCCAAGAAGTTTTTCGGGCAATGGGAAGAAACAATCTATGGTCTTTTAAAAAATATTTTCCATCTTATTTTGCTCAAAACTCTGCTAAAGAATTTTTAATGATGATGGATGAAGTACATAGACAGTTAACTAAAATGATAAAAGGTGCTAACCCTCCAGGGTTAAAATCTGAAGAGTTAGCACCTAATACTATTAAATTAAGATATGTGTCTCATAGAGGTTTATTTGATTATTTTTTAGGATTAGTGGAAGGTGTAGGAGATCTTTTTAATGAAAAAATTGAACTAGAAGAATTAGAAAGAGATGAAACATCAGAAGATAAAAAATATGTAGAGGTTATCATTAAAACTGAAAAAAGTGTTGGAGGGACGAAAAAATATTCGATAAGTAAAGTATTATCATTAGGTATTTTTAAAGGTATGGCAAGTAAAATTTCTGCAGCAAGTAGTATTATTATAACTACTACTGTAGGATTATTAACTGGTTTTCAACCAAAACTTTTAATAATTTTAGCAATCAGTTTTTTAGTTATATATCTAGCTGCTAAAATTGTGTTAGCACCTATAAAAACATTAACAAAAGAAATAGAAAAATTAAAAAACCTAAATTTCTCTCAAAGTACTAGACTCTCTACACGGGATAATTTAGAAACAGTTGCAGAACAAATATTTGATGCTAAGAATAATATTAAAACAGATCTGTTATTCTTAAAAGGTGGAACTGATGATTTGTACAAGTTTGCAGAGCGTTTTGGAGATGTCGGAGAAAAAATGAAGGAACTTTCAGGTGAAATATCAATTATGGTTCAAGAAGTATCTGAAGGGGCAATGCATCAAGCTGAAGAAACGGAGAACTCTGTTAGTAGTTTACAAACTAATGTAGAAAACATTCAAAAAATAGCAGATGAAGAACTTGAAGATAAAAAATTATTAGAAAATGCAGTTAGTAACCTAAAAACAGCTCATGGAGATGTTACTGGTGTTTCAAAAGAGATTGATAATATTAGAGAACAATTTGCTGGAATTGATACTCAAGGTAAAGAGCTAGCACAAAAAGTAGAAGATATGCTACAGATAGTAACTACTGTTGAAGAAATAGCAAAACAAACAAATTTACTAGCACTTAATGCTTCTATAGAAGCAGCTAGAGCAGGTGAACATGGTAGAGGGTTTGCTGTTGTAGCAAATGAAGTAAGAAAACTTGCCGAAAATTCCGGTAAAGCTGTTTCAACTATTAGTGATAATCTACGAAATTTTGTGAGTGAAGTGGATATATTAGTTAATAATATAACTGATCAATTTTCTCGTTTAGAAAAAAGTTCCAATACTTTACAGAATACTGCTGATGAAACAGGAAATGCAACTAATCATATTAATGAAGTAACTGATAAAATAGCGGATATGGTTGAAAGTTTATCAAAGGAAACTGAAAATATGAACCAAGTATTCGAAAGTATAAATTCATTAGCTTCAATTGCACAAGAAAATAGTGCCGCTTCACAAGAAATGAGTTCAAATGTTAGTGAATACTCTGATAGAATAAAAGAGATGAGTAGTTATAATGAACAATTGAAAAAACTGGCTGGAGATTTTCAATCTGAATTAGAAAAACATAGAGTTTAGTAAATGCTCTAGTCATAGCGGGTATTATATATTATGAAAGGAGAATTTTTTGGTCAATATAATATACTACACAAACTTCTTGTGATAAAATTATCATGTGACCAAATTTATATACTTTGGGTTGGGGGGAGAAAACATGTCTGGGCTCTTTACTTCAAAAAAAGTAAGGAATTATAGATTTAAAAATAGAATTATTATGCCACCTATGGCAAGTGAAAAGGCTACTCCTACTGGAGAAGTCACTGATAAAACGATTAATTATTATTATGAACGTGCTAAAGAAGGACTTGGTGGAGTGATAGTAGAGCATGCTTTCATTTCAGAGGCTGGTAGATTTAGTAAAAGACAACTTTCTATAGCAGAAGATAGTATGATTGATGGTCTATCTAGTTTAGCGTCTGCTATTAAAAGTACAGGAACAGTAGCTATAATTCAACTGAGTCATGCAGGGTGTGAAGCTTATCATAGGTGTAAGCCCTTTTCCCCTTCAGGTATATCTATTCCAGGAAAGGAAGAAATAAATTCTAAAAAACTTTCTATTGGTGAGATTTCTGAAATAAAAACAGATTTCATAAAGGCTGCAGAAAGGGCCATGAAGGCAGGGTTTGATGGTGTAGAAATACATGGTGCTCATGGTTATTTACTGAACCAATTTAATTCACCTTTAACTAACCATAGACAAGATAAATATGGTGGCTCTAGAGAAAACCGTGCTAGATTATCATTTGAAATAGCTCAGGATATACGTGAAGTAGTACAAGATAAACTCTTGTTATATCGTTTAGGAGCCGTAGATCAATTTGAAAAAGGTTTAACTACCCCTGATGCAATCTGGATAGCAAAAGAACTTGTAAGGCTAGGAGTAGATATTATAGATATATCTGGTGGACTCGGTGGTTATCGCGGATCAAAAAATACTGAAGGTTATTTTGTTACTGTAGCAAAAGAGATAAATCAGAATTTAACTAAACCTGTTATAGTAGCAGGAGGTATTACTTCACCTGAGTATGCAAATAAAGTTGTTGAAGAAGAAAAAATAGATTTTGTAGGTATAGGAAGAGCAATTCTATCCCGACCAGATTGGCCTTTAAGTGCAAAAAAAGAGCTAACATAGATAAAGGAGACCTAAGAGGTCTCCTTTATTCAATTTTTATCTTATTATTAATTCATTTAAGTACTGCTATGAGAGCATAGATGCACCAATAAGTTTGAAAAAGCTGTATTAAATCTAATAGGGTATATTTGTTTTAAGTCAGAGTAAAAGGTGTATTAACTATAACCTGGAATATTAAGAAAATACTAGCAACAACCCCTGCGGTAAAACATATTATTACTCAATCTTTTAATATTATTATTTCACTTCTTATTTTTTTCATTAAAGAGAATTAAATTCAATTATTTTATTTTTTATTTTATGAATTTTATTGTATAATTAGATAATGAATTATAAATATAAGGGGTTTTTATCATGCAAGTTTATTTAGATAATAGTGCTACAACTCAAGTTGATAAAGAAGTAGCTGATATTATTTATAAAGTGATGACCGAAAAATTTGGTAATCCTAGTTCATTACATAGTTTTGGAGTTAATGCTGAAGATAATGTACAAAAGGTACGTAAATTTATGAAAAAAGTAGTTAAGTCACAAAATGGAGATTTTATTTTTACCTCAGGTGGAACAGAGGCTAATAACTTGGCCATTCGTGGAACTGCATATAGAAAAAAACGTATGGGAGATCATTTAATTACAAGTCAAGTAGAACACCCTTCGGTTATTGAAGTATTTAAACAGCTTGAAGCTGAAGGTTATCGAGTTAGTTATTTACCAGTTGATGAAAATGGTAGGGTAGATCCTAGAGATTTACAATCTGAACTAACTAAGAATACTACACTAGTTAGTGTTCAAACAGTAAATAATGAAGTAGGAACTATGCAACCAATAGCTGAACTTGGTAAGGTTATAAGAGAATCAGGCTATAACATAGTATTTCACACTGATGCTGTCCAAGCTATTGGAAAGATTGATCTCGATCCAGAAAAGTGGGGTGTTCATTTACTATCTGTTAGTGCTCATAAATTTCATGGTCCAAAAGGAATTGGAGGATTATATATATCACCTGATACAATGATTACTCCACAGTTAATCGGTGGTGGACAAGAACGAGACATTAGACCAGGAACAGAAAATGTTCAAGGTATAGTTGGTCTAGGTAAAGCTCTAGAAAAAGCTATTAAGAATAAAAACCAGTTTGAGAAAATAACAGAATATAAATTAAAAGCTTACAAACAATTAAAAGAACAATTAGGAGATGAATTATTGGTATTAGGACCAGACCCTAAAAAAACAGATAAATCTGCTCCTCATATCCTAGCAATTGCCTTTCCTGATATTAATGGTGAGGTTATAGTTCATGGATTAGAACAAAAAGGTGTATACGTATCAACAGGATCTGCCTGTTCTTCAAATAAAGATAGTGAAAGTCAAGTACTTCTGGCTATGAGTACTTCAAAAAGATATGTATCAGGAGCTATTAGGCTTAGTTTTTCATATAAAACAACTGAAAAAGAATTGGAGTATGCCACAGAACAAATAATAAAAACTTATAATGAACTTAAAAGTTATGGGAGGTGAGTCTTTTGTATAATTACTTATTAGTGCGATATGGTGAGATTGGCTTAAAAGGTAAAAATAGATCTCAATTTGAAAATCTACTAATTAGAAATATGGAAGAAACTTTAAAAAACATAGATACTAAAAAAATTGAAAAGTCTCAAGGAAGACTATTTGTCCCTCTAAATGGTAAAGAGGATCAATTAAAAGAGGTTTCAGATAGAATAACTAAAGTATTTGGTATTGTTTCAGTAAGTCCAGCAATGAAAGTAAAATCAGATTTAGAAATAATTAGAGAAACAGCTTTACAAGTCGTAAAAAATGCTTTAAAAGATCGGACTGTAACTTTTAAGGTAGACTGTAGACGTGCTGATAAAACTTTTCCTAAAAACTCCATGGAACTAAGTAAAGAGTTAGGAGCTCATATTTTAAAAAATGTTAATGGTTTGAAAGTTGATGTAAAGAAACCAGAACTAACACTTTTTGTAGAAGTAAGAGAAGGTGGAACTTTTGTTTTCTGTGAAAAATTAGAAGGTCCAGGTGGACTACCTGTTAGTTCTACAGGTAAAGGTATATCATTACTATCTGGAGGAATAGATAGTCCTGTTGCTAGTTGGCTTGCTATGAAGCGTGGGATTGAGGTAGTTGGACTTCATTTTCATAGCTATCCTTTTACAAGTGAACGGTCTTTAAAAAAAGTAGAAGAGTTAGCTCAAGTTGTTTCTAATTATGGAGGAAGAATGAAACTATATGTTAATCACTTTACTGAAATTCAAAAAGCAATACAAGAAAAATGTGAAGAAAGTATGAGAATTACTGTAATGAGAAGGTTTATGTTTAGAATAGCAAATAAAATGGCCGAAAAAGAAGGTGCTCTAACTTTAATAACTGGAGAAAACGTAGGACAGGTAGCAAGTCAAACTTTAGAGAGTATGTATGTTGTAAGTCAAGGTGTAAACTTACCTATTCTAAGGCCACTTGCAGGTATGGATAAAAAAGAAATTATGAAACTTGCTGAACAAATCGGAACATATGATATCTCAATAAGGCCTTATGATGATTGTTGTACTTTATTTTTACCTAAAAATCCAAAAACCCGCCCCAGACTTCTTCATACGGAGCGGGAAGAAAGTAAATTACCAGTAGATGAATTAATTGAAGAGTCTATTCAAAAAACTGAAATAAAGTATTTAGAACCATATCAAGATGAGAGTGATGATGAACTATCATTAGATATTTAAGATTTAAGTGAGATTGTAAAGATAGTACCTATACCTGATTCGCTTTCAACAGATATTGCACCATTAATCTTTTTTACCCATTCTTTAACTAAAGATAGTCCTAAACCACTACCTGAAGTATAATTAGTACTAGTTCGGGAGCGATCAGGTTCTTTTCTATAAAAGCGTTCAAAGATATAGAAAAGTTTTTCTTTTTCTATACCAGATCCTGTGTCTTTAACAATAACCTCAATATTGTCTTTATTTTTATACCAGCTGACAATAACTTCACCATTAGATGGTGTATTTGCTAATGCATTTATTACTAGGTTTTCTAAGATATGAAGTAGAATGTCTGGATTTGACCAAACTTCGATATTAGGTCCTGAAGTTATAAAGTTTATATTTTGGTTTTTAGCTTTAGGTAACACACTCGATTTTAATTTTTTTAAAATATCATTTAAATTTACATATTCCATGGTAATCTCTTGTTCTTTACTTTCTAATAAAGCTAATTCATGGAGGTCATCAATAAGCTTTTGTAAGCGATTTATCTCATAAGATACAGCTTGTAGATTTTCTTTAGATGGAGGAAGTATTTCATCTTGAAAAGCTTCAACATAACTTTTTAAAGAAGCTAATGGGTTTCTTAATTCATGAGATATGTCAGCAGTAAATTTTGTCTTTAAAAAGTCCATCTCCTCTAGGTTACTAACCATTTTGTTAAATTGATGTGCTAAATCTTTAATCTCTTGTGGCCCAACTAATTCAGCTCGTTTACTGAAGTCCCCTGTACCCATATTGTATACTGAATTTGTTAGTTTTTTTATAGGTTTAGATATTGATACTGAAATTAAAAAGCTTATTAATAAAGCAAGGAGTAAAGTAATAATTCCAGAAATAATCATGTTATTAAAAACTGATTCTTTAAATGCATGCTCAAAAGGTCTAAATAAACCAGTTACTTGATACTGATGGACAATTTCTAACTCTCCAACAGTATTGTTATCTACTTCTATCGGATAAGTATAGGTAGTCATTTCTTCTAAATTGATTTCATTTTGGTCTTGTTGTTGTCTTCTATGTCCTCCGTTATTTCTACGATTTGGTCCACGATGACCATCTTCAAGTGTAGAGTTAATCAAATCATTATCTATATATAGTAGAAATTCCATTTCAGAAGAATGTGCTACATTATTTAATGGAGCTGAAATTCCTTCGAAAGTGTTGTTTTCAAGATAGTAATCTCTTAAAAGTGTGATAACTCCTTGGTGTTCATCATGTCTAACATCTTTTAGGTATTCACTAAACTGATAATTTAAACTATAAGATGTTAGGATACCAAAAAAGAGAATAATGCCAAGAGAAACTCCTGCAAAACCTAGTAATAGCCTAGAGAATAACCTATTCATTTTTAACTCCACCAAACTTATATCCAAGTCCGTGTACCGTTTTGATAAAGGAAGGCTTTTTAGGATCGGGTTCAATTTTTTTTCGTAGATTTTTGATATGAGCATCTATAGTTCTTGGATCATGTTCACTTTCCCACATATAACCAAAAATTATCTCAACTAAATGTTCACGAGAGAACACCCGGTTTGGGTGAGTCATAAATATCTTTAATAGATGGTATTCGGTTGGTGTAACTACTAATTCTTCATCATTTAAATAGATCTTATGAATAATAGTATTAATTGATAAATTATTAACTGTAATAATATCTTGTTGTGTTCTATTAGAAGATTGTTCTTTTCTTCTTAAAATAGCCTTAATTCTAGCTAAAAGCTCTTTTTGACTAAAAGGTTTTACAAGATAATCATCAGCACCTATCCCAAGACCATATACTCGATCATCTTCTTTTCCTTTTGCAGTTAGCATTATAATAGGTGTGTCTTTTTTCAGTCTAATACTTTTTGCTACCTCTTCACCTGATAAATAAGGTAGCATTAAATCTAAAACTACTAAATCAGGGTCCCAATTGGTAAATTCAGTGAGACCTGTTTTTCCGTCAGAGACAGTTTTTACACGGTATCCTTCATTAGAAAGATAAGCATTTAAAACTTTCGATAATCCCTGTTCATCTTCGATTATTAAAATCTTAGTCATGTTAACCATCCTTTAAAAAATTATTTAATATTAATTATAACTCTCATAGTGGGGAAAGAAAATTATTTTAAAAGGAATAATTGAATACACGTAGAAATAATTTTATGAGTGGAAGGTGATTTAAAAATGGAAAAAGAAAAACCTAAAAAAGAGCTAATCAAATCAGTATCTAGATCACTAGATTTACTAAGTTTGTTTTTAGAGCATAAACAAGAACTTGGAGTAAGTCAAATTAGTAAAAAATTAGGGGTGTATAAAAGTACAACTCATAGGTTGCTAGACACTTTAAAAGAAAAAGGTTTTGTCTATCAAAATCCAATCACTCAAAAGTACTGGTTAGGAGTTAAAAACTTTTCACTTGGTATGTTGTATCAAAACAAGTTAGTTTTAACAGAACTTTCTTACCCTTATTTGAAAGAATTATCTGAACAATGGCACGAAACTATCCATCTAGCAATTCTAGACGAAAGCGAAAAACCTGAAGTTGTAGTTTTAGAAAAAGTTAAAACAAACCACTTACTAACTTTTTCACCACCAATAGGCTCAACAACACCAGCTCATTGTTCTGGTGTAGGTAAAGTACTTCTTGCTTATTCTTCCCCAGATACTACTAATAATCTATTTAAAAGTAACATACAAAGATTTACTGACACAACTATAACAAAAAAAGACGACTTAAAAACAGAACTAGAAAAAATTAAGGAAGTTGGTTATGCTATTGATAGAGAAGAATTAGAAAAAGGTCTGAGTTGTTTTGCAGTGCCAGTTTTTTCTCGAGATAATGAAGTAGTTGCTGCTATTAGTATATCAGGTCCTACTTCAAGAATTACACCTGATAGGCATGAGGAGATAATTAATTCATGATAAATTTTTTTAAGTTTTTCTCGGAACGGTGTTCCATACCAAGGAACCTTGTAAATTGTTTGAATTGTGGGAATTATTTAAATTAAATAAAAGGAGGAATTTCTAATGAGTAAAAAAGTTTTTGAGGAAATGGAAAAACATGATCATGAACAAATTATTTTCAATTATGATAAAACAACTGGTCTTAAATCTATAATAGCCATTCATGATACTACATTAGGTCCTGCTTTAGGTGGTTGTAGAATGCTACCTTATGAAAGTGAAGAAGAAGCACTTGAAGATGTATTACGGCTATCTAAAGGTATGACTTACAAATGTGGAATTTCTGGTGTAGATTTTGGTGGTGGAAAAGCTGTAGTTATCGGTGACCCAGAAGAAAAAACTGAAGGAATGTTTCGCTCATTAGGTAGATTTGTTGAAACTTTAAAAGGACGTTATTATACTGGCACAGATGTTGGGACTATGCCAGATGATTTTGTAAATTGTTATAGAGAATCAGACTATGTAGTAGGACTTCCTGAAGAATTTGGTGGAAGTGGAAATTCAGCTATAAATACAGCTTTTGGAACATTAATGGGTATTAAAGCTAGTGCTAGAGAAAAGTTTTCAAGTGATAGTCTAAAAGGTAAGAAGGTAGCAATACAAGGTCTAGGTAAAGTAGGTAAAGTTTTAGTGGACTTTTTAATTGATGAAGGCGCAGAAGTTGTTGTTACAGATATTAGTAAAGATAACATTAAAGAAGTACAAGATAAGCATGGATCTGTAGAAGTGGTTGAGCCAGACGCTATCTATGATTTTGAATGTGATATCTTTAGTCCAAATGCACTTGGTGCTGTAATTAACGACTTTACTGTTGAAAAATTAAACTGTCAAGTAATTGCTGGAGCAGCTAATAATCAGTTGAAAGAAGAAAAACATGGACGTATGTTATTTGATAAAGGTATTTTATTTGCACCTGATTATATTGTAAATGCAGGTGGATTGATTCAAGTATCTGATGAGATTGGTGGACATAATAAGGATAGAATTAGAAAGAAAACAGAGCGTATCTATGATATTCTTCTTAATGTGTATGAAATCTCTAGAAAAGATAATATTACACCTGAAGAGGCTGCTGATAAGTTAGTTGAAGATAGGATTAATACCGTACAACAATTACAATCAAACTTTGTTGGCTAACTAAAGAATGGTCTAAGGGGGACTGATTATGAAAATATTAGTTATAAATCCAGGTTCAACATCAACTAAAATAGCACTCTATGATGGCAAAGATTCTCAACTTGAAAAAACAGTTCGCCACAACAGTGAAGAATTAAGTAAATATGACAAGCTAGCTGATCAATTTGAATATCGGCTAGGTCATGTAAGAGATGCTGTAACAGAAGGTGGTTGGAATCTTCATGATCTAGATGCTGTTGTAGCTAGAGGGGGGCTTTTAAAGCCTATCCCAGGTGGAACATTTGAAGTTAATGAAAAAATGGTAGAAGACCTTAAAAATGCGCGATTTGGTGAGCATGCTTCTAATCTAGGAGCTATAATGGCTGATAGTCTTAGAAGTGAGTTGAATATACCAGCTTATATAGTTGATCCAGTGGCTGTTGATGAGTTTGATGAAGTGGCAAGGTTATCTGGCATGAAAGAACTAGAGAGAATCAGTCAGTCTCATACTTTAAATATGAAATCAGTTGCAAGAGAAGTAGCAGAAGAGATGAGTAAGTCCTATTTTGATGCTAACTTAATAGTTTGTCATTTAGGTAGTGGAATATCAGTTGCACCTCATAAAAAAGGTCAAATGGTTGATGTTAATAATGCTAATAATGAAGGACCATTTGCTACTGAAAGAACTGGTACATTACCAGCATATCAGTTAGTAAGATTGTGCTATTCGGGTAAATATTCAGAAGAAGAAATGGTAAAAAAGGTAGTTAAAGAAGGTGGCATATACTCATATATGGGAACAAAGGATGTAGTTTTAGTAGAAGAAAAAGCTAAAAAAGGAGAAGAAAGAGCTAAATTAGTCCTAGATGCAATGAGCTATCAAGTGGCAAAAGAAGTGGGAGCGATGGCCACAGTTTTAGAAGGTGAAGTTGATGCTATTGTTATAACTGGAGGAATGGCTAATTCATCCTATATTTCAGGTAAGATAAAACGCCGTGTTGAATTTTTAGCCCCTGTTAAAGTTGTACCAGGAGAAAGAGAATTAGAAGCCTTGGCATTAGGAGCTCTTCGAGTACTAACTAGAAAAGAAGAAGCACAAGTTTATTAATAGTTATGAAAGGAAGGTGTACTATGAGTTTTAGTGATTTTTCAGAAATTATAAGTAAAGCTCGTAATATGGGTAAAAAAAGGTTAAGTATTGCTTCGGCTGAAGATAAACATGTACTAGAAGCTGTTAAGTCAGCAAAAGAAGAAGGGTTGAATCTTGAGTTTACATTAATTGGCGATAAAGAGAAGATACAATCACTACTAAAAGAGTTGGCTATTGATTCTTCTAAAGGTATTAATATTATATCAGCTTCTTCATCTAGAAAAGCAGCAGAATGTGCTGTTAAAGAAGTTTCTCAAGGTAGAGCTGATTTTCTTATGAAGGGATTAGTTTCTACTAAAGATTTCTTAAAAGAAGTATTACATGAAGAGTATGGTCTTAGGACAGGTAGGGTATTAAGTCATTTAGGAGCTTTTGATATTCCATCATATCCTAGGATCTTATTTATGACAGATGGGGGAATTAATCCCAAACCTTCTTTTAGTGAAAAACAACAAATACTAGAAAATTCAATTGACTTTCTTAAAGCTTTAGGTATAAAAGAGCCCAAGGCAGCTGTTTTAGCTGCTGTAGAGACAGTGAACCCAAAAATGGAAGAGACTTTAGATGGTGCTAAACTTTCAAAAATGCAAGATCGTGGTCAAATTAAAGGTGCACTTGTTGATGGTCCTTTGGCATTAGATAACGCGATCGATGAACAGGCAGCAGAACATAAAGGTATTACTGGGCCTGTTGCAGGAAAGGCAGATATTTTATTGGTACCAGATATAGTGAGTGGCAATATTTTTGGAAAGTCCATTACATTTTTATCAGGTGGTACAATGGCAGGTATTGTTTTAGGTGCAAAGGTACCAGTAGTATTAACATCAAGGGCTGATAGTGTTAGAACTAAAATGATTTCTATGGCTTTAAGTGCTTTAGCTAGTAATTAGTAATTTACCGGGGACAAAATGTCTCCGGTTTTTTGTTTGTTTATGTCAAGATATGACTTAAAACAGGAATTTGTATTTATGTTATTGAATTAATACAAATGAAGTATTTTAAAATAATTTTAAAAGTTATCAACATAATAGTGTAGTAGCCGGTCCTATAACTAATAGAAAGGGTGATGAAATTGACAAGGAAAAGAAGAAAAAAGGTAACAGTTAAAACAAAACCAATAATTATATCTGTTGCTATATTAGTACTAATAACTACCTTTGGTTATATGTTTTTTTCAGAAGATGAACCAGTAGATCCTTCTAGAGATGATGAAACTATCAGTCAAGAAAAAGAAGAACAAGATGAAAAGGAAGTTGTAGAAGAGATAAGTAGATGTTCTTATTGTGGAAGTCCTATTGATGAAAAAGATGAAAATTTAGATAGGCCTATAACAGTAACATTAGGAAACTCAAGTAATGAAAGGCCACAATCAGGTATAAATGCAGCTTGTGTTGTATATGAAGCCCCCGCAGAGGGTGGGTTAAGTAGGTTGTTTGGAGTTTTTAATAAAGATTATGAAGGAAATATTGGTCCTGTACGATCAGCTAGATTTTATTTTATTACATTAGGATTAGAACATGACTCTATTTATGCCCATGTAGGTGGATATCAACCTGTAATTAACAAAATAAATGAACATCGTATGGCAAACATTGATGAATTTGGAGCTGGAGGAGCTTTTTGGAGATCTGATGAACGTAGTGCACCTCATAATACATATACAACATTAGAAAATATACAAAAAGCAGCTAATGATCGTGGATACAGATCAGTTGGAGAAAGATCAGAGTTTGTAGATTATCAAGAAGAAGATATATTTGATAAGTTAGAAGGTGTAGGATCTACAGAAAATGTCACTGTTATCTATAATAGTAATTACAACAGGGTGGAATATAAGTATAAAGAAGACGGCTATTATAGGTATGTTAATGGAGAAAAACATATTGATAAACATGACCAAAAGCAGGTTGTTGCAGATAATCTTATCTTTCAGTTTGTAACCTCTGAGGTTATTGATGATGTTGGTCGTTTAAGACTTGGTTTAATAGGTAAAGGGGAAGGTGTTTATTTATCAGAAGGTAAGAAAATTCCAATCACATGGGAAAAAGATAGTCACAGAAGCGAAACAGAATTTTATAATGCCAATACTGAAGAGCCATTAAATATTAAGCCAGGTCAAACTTGGGTAAACCTAATTCCTCATGGAACACAGGTTCAATATGAATAAAAATAACCCGGTCTGAGTTTTTACTCTAGAACCGGGTTATTCCATGTAAACCTTACGGTTAGGATGATACGGTTGAAATAATTCTTCTTCTATCATACCTTGGTTGTGACATTTTACAGTTGCATGGTGTAAAAATCTTTCACCGATATGATATCTAAGGTCTATAAAAGTAATTAAATGTTTATTATCAGAAGTTTTATGGTGTTTTACTAAATAGTGTGGTGTAAACTCTTGAAAAAGTTTTCCTATTTTACTATTTAGAGCTTTGTTTATTAATGAATTCTCGATTTCTTCTTCAATTCTCTTAGATAGTTTTTCTTTAATTCGTACAGCTCTACGAAAGATAGGTGCTTGTCCAACATAAACTATATAGTCAGTCTCTACAATAAAGTCCCAGTGAAAAAAGCTTTTTGAAGCGGGTAACACAACCATTTTATTAATATTTTTATCTTGAAAATAAGAAAAAAGATAATTACCGAAGTTAATACGAGATAGGTATCGACTAATTAAATATACTCCCATAAACGCAATTGAGCCCCAAGCCAAAAAGAAATAATCATATGAAAAACCTAATATACTTGTGATGGATAACAAGATCAAGATAGGTTCAATCAATATTAATAGGTTACAACTATACATTTTTGGTGATATAGGCCATAAGAGTTTAATACCATAGGAGTTACACCAGTCTAGAAATAGGTGACTACCCACTCCTAAAAGAGTAAACCCAAACAAGGATAGATAGTTATATGAAAACAACAAAGATAAAGGCAAAGCAGTTAAAGCAGATAATATGATTGCTCCGAGTATGGAGTGACTAGCCCCTCTATGGTGTTTTAAATATGGTATATCACCGAAAATTTGTAATATGCCGTCACCGTCGGGGATTAAAGACCCAATTGTAGTTGCTAAGAAGGTTGGGTTATCTAATGAAATACTATCTTGGCTTACAGCTGAATAAAAAGCACTGTTAACAACAACGTGACTTATTGGATCCATAATAGTCACCTCCATAGTTTTAATATATTACAAATTCTATTATAGCATGGTTCAAGCTAAATGAGTGAGCCAATTTATGTAAAGTGAAATGTAGTTTGACAACCTTAAATCCCTATAGTACATTTAAATTAAGTCTAATGAGGAGAGGTTAGCCATGAAGCGATACTCACGTCAATATATTATGCCTGAGATCGGTACAAAGGGCCAAGAGAAGTTACTTAATAGTAAAGTAGCGGTTGTTGGTCTAGGGGCATTAGGAACAGTGATAGCAAATAATTTAGCAAGAGCCGGGATAGGGCATTTGGTGTTAATTGATAGAGATTTTGTAGAATTATCTAACTTACAAAGACAGATAATTTTTACAGAACAAGATGTATTGGATCGAATTCCTAAAGTGGCTGCTGCCAAAAGATTTTTAGCTCAAGTTAATCAAGAGATAGAGTTAACAGAGGTAATAGATGATCTTAATCATCAAAATATCTATAATATATTAGATGGTGTGGATCTAATAATAGATGCTACTGATAATTTTGAAATTAGATTTTTATTAAATGATTTTTCCCATGAACAAAATATCCCTTGGATTTATGGAGCCGCTATAGGTACTACTGGGATGATGATGCCAGTTATTCCAAATAAGACCCCATGTCTTAGATGTGTGATTGAAGATCTTCCTTCAGCTGATGGTAAACCTACTTGTGAAACAGCCGGGGTTCTTTCTGCTACAACAGGTATTATTGGTAATTATGAAACAGTAGAAGGATTGAAGATATTATTACAATCAAATTATGTAAAACAAGGCCTAATTAGTATTGATTTATGGTATAATTCATATAACAATATAGATATTTCACGGCGTAGCGGATGTCCTACATGTGAACTAAGTGATTATGAATTCTTACGTGGTAAAGGTCGTTCAGAGATAACTACCATGTGCGGAGAAGGTTCTGTACAGATTTTTCCTCGTATTGAAATGGGCTTAAATTTAAAAAAAATAAAAGATACATTAGCCCCTTTAGGTGAAGTAAGGCTAACACCATTTAATTTGAGCTTTAAGACTGAAGGAAAAGAACTTGTACTATTTAAAAATGGTCGGGCAATGGTGAAAAATGCTGAATCACAACAAGAAGCGAAAGCTTTCTATACTCGTTATATTGGCTATTGATATCTTTTTTGAGAAGGTATAAAATTAAACATGGAAGTCTGATTTTAAGGAGAGGAAGAAACTATGACTAACACTCAATCTTTTCAAGAACAACCAAATCATGATAAAGTCGATTACACCTTTTTGCACAGGTATGAAGTGCAGAGGCTAATTGACAAAATCACAGATGATGATAGCACCAGTAAAGAAGGGCTAGAAAATATAATGGAGCATTTAAATAAATTAGAAAAACATGTTTTTCCTGTTGTTGCAGATAGATTAAGAAATGCAGCAAGTAAAGAAGCGTCCCTTTTAGGTCAAATATTAATGATGATGGAAGATAGCTCGAAATTAGGAGACAAATTACTCAACATGTTATTTGATCCAAAGATACCTGATAGAAATAAAAACTATATTTTAAAAGTAATGGATTTTCACGGGTTAAAGCCAGAAGTCTTTTCATATAATGATATCTTTAATAATCCTGATAGAGCTATTAGAGATGCTAGGAAATCATTATATAAACAACTTAAGAACAACACAGAAATTATACCTCAAGTCCTAACTGAATTAACTGAATTATCTGTAGCTACACAAGATGCTATGTTTGAAGATGCAGTCTATGAAAATGATGTTTTACTAGTACCTTTTTTAAAAGCTGTAGCTTTATCAGATGATGCAAGTTTGGCACCGAAGGCCGTTTCTACCCTTGGAGAGTTAAAGTATCCAGAAAGTAAAGAAGCTCTACAGGAGTTACTTGCTGAACCAGATAGACAATTTCTTAAAGAAAACATTGAACGTCAGATTAATAGATTAACTTTAAGAGGTGTAGAAAATAAACAACAAAAAACAGAAAATGTTTTAGATAAATTAGGTGAAGTTTATCAAGGAGCAGTTTCTCAAATTGATGGTTTTGGGAATAGACTAGTGTTTTTTGCAAGAAGATGGGAAGGTAAAGGTCTTTTAGTAGCTAATTACTTGATAAATACTTCAGGTGGTATTCGGGATTGTTGGGGTCATTTTAAAATTACAACTAAAATGTATAATGACTTGCTAAAAGAATTTAGATCTGATAATACTCTAGTCACTGTTGATACTGATTATGCTAGATCTATTTTTTGTGATGCGCTTTATATAACGAATGCTTCGAAAAAATCTAAACCACCAGAGTTTGGTTTTTGGAGACAGTGCATGCCAGATGAGTGGTTAAAAGAAGAAGGGTATACACCAAAAATAGATGAAGACGTCTTACAAAGGGTTTTACATGAAAAAGGGTTAGATAAAGAACTAGAAAAGTTAGCAGAGTATTATGATTTTCAAAATTGGTTTTTACATCATCCATATGTTTATGAATTGATGTCTAAGGTTACTCATATACCTAAAGATGGTGAAGGCTATATTGTACCAATAGCCACACAAGAAGAAGTAGAAAATATTCATAATAAGTTAATCGAACATTTGATTATACCAAATTTAGATTTCTATAAACGCAATTTACTATTAACAGCTGATTTTTATAAAAAAAGAGGATTATCTAAAAGATATCGAACTGTGGTATATGCTTTACTAAAAATAGGTGATGGAGATATTTCAAGTGTTAGAAAACATCCGTTGTTTAGAGCTATGATAAAACGAAGTCTTGATAAAGCAACAACAAACTTGAGAGAAGGATTAGACCTACGAGAAGATCCTGAAGAATTCGATTTTTAGACCCGTACATCGGGTCTAATTTTTTTACATGAAGACTTGTTTCATGGCTATATTAGCATCCTGAAATTTTAAGGGGGATAAAATTTTGCCTAAACCAAGCATCTCTCGCGAACAAAAATTACTACATGGAAACATTTTACGTGGAGTATGGTATTTAGCTTGGCCAATTGTTATTCAATCACTATTACATGTATTTATGGGTATGGCTGATCTTAGAATGGTTAGTGGATTAGGCCATGAAGCTATAGCAGCTGTAGGGATCGGCAGGCAAGTTATAATGATTATTTTAGTGATGATTTTAGCTGTTTCTGCCGGAGCTACTGCAGTTGTTGCACGTAAATTAGGAGAAAGAAATACTGAAGAAGCTGAGAGTGCTGCAGGCCAAGCAATGATGCTTGTGATTTTATTTGCAATGGTGATGACTCCTTTAGGAATCTTAAGCTCTAGAACTTTATTACTTATATTAGGTGCTGAACCTGAGGTTTTAGCCCTTGGGTTACCGTATATGCAAATCTTCTTTACAGGTATAGTTTTCTTTTTAGGTAACTTTATGTGTAAAGCTATTTTCCAAGGTGCTGGTGATACTAAAACCCCCCTTTATATAAACACTATCGTTAATATAGTTAATTTATTAGGTAACTTTTTGTTAATCTATGGTGTTTGGATTTTCCCTGAATTAGGTGTAAGAGGTGCAGCGATTGCAAGTGTAATTAGTAGGTTTGTCGGTACTTCCCTTGGAGTGATGGCACTAAACAGTAATAGGTATGCTATTAAATTAACATTCAAATCAGTTTTTAGACTTTCAATCCCTGAAATGAAAGAAATGTTACGTATTGGTACACCAACTGCATTCCAAGGTGTAAGTAGAAATATCAGTACATTATTATTAGTTAGTATGATAACAAGAACTGCAGCTGGAGGTTTTGCAGCTGCAGCTTTTCCGATAGGGATGAAAGTTAACCAATTTGCTATTATGCCAGGTTTAGCTATAGGTCAAGCAACTACAACTTTAGTGGGTATGAACTTAGGAGCTAGTAATCCTGATAGAGCAGAGAAAAGTGGTTGGACAGCTAGTAAAGTAGGTTCTATTGTTATGGCTACTATAGCAGGAATAAGTTTTATATTTGCTCCTCAAATTATGAGCTTTTTTACTCAAGAACCTGAAGTTATTACTATTGGTGCAACTTTTATTAGGGTGGTTGCTCTAGCTGAACCTTTTCATGCTGTTGGACTAATACTTTCTAAAAGTATGCAAGGTGCTGGGTATACGTTAATGCCTTTTTATTTGACTGTTTTTTCATGGTTAATAGTACGAGTACCCTTAGCTTATATCTTAGCTTTTCTAGTTGGTTTAGAATCTAATGGTATATGGATTAGTATAAATTTGACTTTTATTTTGCAAGCTATTTTAGTAGCAATTACTTTTAAGAGGGGTAATTGGAAAAAAACTAAGTTAAAAACTTATGAAAGTAAAAACATTAGAACTGATAGTAAACCAAGTCAATCAGGTTAACTGAAATCTTTTTAACCTGATTTTTTTGTGCTGGGAATAGGTAAAAGCTATAGGAATGAAACTTCTGAACAGCGAAGGTAGTAGTTGTGGCTAATGAACACCCTAAAAAGTTTATGAACATAACAAGAAATATAAGGATTCTATGAGTAGATCTCATGTTTCAAAACCCTGAAAAGTGTGAATATGAATTTGACAATAATAAAGAAATGCACTAACCTCGCTTTTTCAAGCGAGGCGTTTTTATTTTGTTTATGATATTTTTTATGGTCGAAGTTCACAATAGGATTAGTGTTACTATCTCTAGTATTTTTTTGGCCAATTTGTTATAATAACCAATGAAATATTTTTTTACCTTGACAGGGTCAAAAAACAAACTACGGGACAAAATCAGTCCAAAGAGATTGGGAATTAACATAATAAGTCAACTGATATTGGTAATAATACTATCTGAGGAGGGATAAATTTTATGACGGTAAGAGTTGCTATTAATGGGTTTGGAAGAATTGGGAGGCATTGTTTAAGAAATAGCCTAGCTAGCGATCAGGTTGAAGTTGTAGCTATCAATGACTTAGGAGATATTGGATCTTTATCTCATTTATTTAAGTATGATTCACTATATGGAGCTTATGATGGTGAGGTAAAAGTTGAGGGTGACAAGCTAGTAGTTGATGGTAATGAAATTAAAGTTTTAAGTGAACAGGAACCGGATAAGCTACCTTGGGATGATTTAAATGTTGATATAGTTCTTGAAGCAACCGGAATCTTTAGAGACAGAGAAGGTGCTAAAAGACATTTGATTGCTGGTGCTAATCGAGTTATTATTACTGCACCTGCTAAAAATGAAGATATTACTATAGTACTTGGTGTAAATGAAGACGATTATAACCCAGAAGAGCATCGAATTATTTCAAATGCTAGTTGTACTACAAACTGTGTGGCACCTGTTGTTAAAGTTTTAGATGAAGCTTTTGGAATTGAAAAAGCTCTTATGACAACTGTTCATTCATATACTAATGATCAAAATATTTTAGATTTACCACATAAGGATATGCGAAGAGCAAGAGCAGCAGCTGAATCTATCATTCCAACAACTACTGGTGCTGCAAAAGCAGTATCTTTAGTGTTACCACATTTAGATGACAAAATTGATGGCTTTGCTATGCGAGTTCCGACTCCTACTGTTAGTATTGTTGATCTAGCTGTTTATATTGAAAAGGATAAAGTTACTAGCGAAGAAGTTAATAATAAGCTAAAGGAAGCCGCTGAAGGAGAGCTTCAAGGTATTTTAGGTTTCAGTGATGAACCATTAGTATCTATGGATTACAAAGGATCTGAACACTCCTCTATTGTAGATGGTATTTCTACTATGGTAGTACAAGATAATCTTGTTAAAGCTGTTGCTTGGTATGATAACGAATGGGCATATGCAAAAAGAGTGATTGATTTAGCAGCATATATTGGAAACAAAAATTAAAAAATTACTTAAGACCATTGGTTTTTAACCATGGTCTTTTTTATATAATAAATTTACTAATTTCGGAAGAAAATAAGAAAGGCAATTTATTCTCTCATAAAAGGGGATGATTTCATTGACAAAAGTAACATGTAACGCTAATTGTAAATTTCAACGAGATGGCCGGTGTACACTTGAACAGATAGATGTTAGACGAGAATATGAAGTAGAGGCTTTATGTCTTGATTTTGTACCAAATTATGAAGAAGGGCCGTTGACTTAAAAATGGATTATAAATTTAATCCTAAAAGAATATATATTGAAGAAGGAGCTTTAGAGTACCCGGCTGGAAGATTTATAAAGGATAAATTCAGTGACAAAGGTGTTCCTATAAAGATCATAAAGACTCATCAAAGAATAACTGGTATTCCAGGAAAAACTAGAGAACAAGGATATAGAGAAGCTAAAAAAACATTAGTTGTAGGTATTAGAAAATCTAAAGATTTTCAAACATGTAAACCCTCAGCCCACTATCAGCTACCACTTTCCACAAGCTGTCCCGGTTTATGTAAGTATTGTTATTTAAATACTACTTTAGGTAAAAAGCCTTATCTTCGTGTTTATGTAAATATAGACGATATCTTACAAAAAGCTAAAAAGTATATAGAAGAAAGGGCACCTGAAGAAACTATTTTTGAAGGTGCAGCAACTTCTGATCCATTACCTGTAGAAGAGTATACAGGTAATTTAAAAGAAAGTATTGAGTTTTTTGCAAAGGAGCCACTTGGAAGATTTAGATTTGTAACTAAGTTTACCAATGTTGACTCATTATTATCTATTAGTCATAATGAAAAGACTCGCATTAGATTTAGTCTTAACACAGATACCATAATCGATAAACATGAACAGGGGACGCCAGGTTTAATAGACAGAATAAAAGCAAGCGGAAAAGTGGCTGAAGCAGGTTATCCGACTGGTTTTATCATTGCTCCAATTTTTATGTATCCTGGCTTTAAAGAAGAATATAGTGAACTGTTTAAAAAACTAAAAGAGGAATTAGCTGATACTAAAGTAACAGATATACCTTTTGAATTAATCACTCACAGATTTACTAATAGAGCAAAGAAGAATATTGAAGAGACATTTCCTGATCATGACTTACCTATGGATGAATCAGAACGTAGATTTAAATATGGTCAATTTGGTTATGGAAAATACCTATATTCAAAAGAGGAAATGGAGGATATGAAAAGTTTTTTTGAAGATCAAATAAAAGAACATTTTCCCACAGGAGAGCTTACATATTTTGTGTGATTAGATTAATATGATATTATGTAATTAAATAACAAAAGGAGGATTTTCTAATGAAAGAGAAAGTAGAACTTTTCACAACACCTACGTGACCAGCATGTCATCATGTGAAAGAGTATCTTTCACAAAAAGAAATTGATTATGTAGAGCATGATGTGTCCCAAGATGAAAAAGCTCGAGACAGAATGGTTGAAGAAACTGGTCAAATGGTAGTACCAATTATTAAAGTAGGTGAAGAGTATGTTGTGGGGTTTGAAAAAGATGCATTAGAAAAATTGTTATAGTTTTAAATATAGTTGGAATTTTGGGGAGGGAGAAACCGTGAATATTTTAAGAGTTAACCTGTCAAATAAAGAGGTTAAAACAGAAGAGCTGTCATCTGATGAAGCTATCTTAGGTGGTAGAGGATTTATTGCAAATAAATTACATAAAGAGGTGGAACCAACAACTGATCCGTTGTATGGAAACAATAAATTAATTTTTGCAGGTGGAGTTTTTGCAGGTACTCAAGTAACTAGTAGTGGTAGACTATCTGTTGGTGCTAAAAGTCCTCTAACAGGAGGTATAAAAGAGAGTAATGCTGGTGGGACAAGTGCGGATAGGTTAGCTGAACTTGGTTATCGTGCCCTTATAATCGAAGGGATATCAGAAGAAACTTCGCCACTTGTACTTATGTTAAATAACCAAAGTGCTAAATTAGTACCAGATGAAAGCTTAAAAGACCTAGGAAATTATGAAACTGCTAAAAAATTAAAACAAGAGAACCCAAATTCAGGTTTAATAACTGTAGGTCCTGCAGGTGAGCATGGTATGTTGTCAGCATGTATATCAAACACAGATAATGATGATACACCTAGTCGAGTTAATGGTCGTGGAGGACTAGGTGCAGTTATGGGTATAAAAGGATTAAAAGCAATAGTTATAGATGATTCAAAAGAAACAAAGATACAAATTGAAAGAGAGGAACAATATAATCAATTAGCAAAAGACTTTAGTCGTTTAGTTGCTAATAGTGAATCTACAGCTAATTATCGCAAATATGGAACAGCTGCTTTAGTTAAAGTAACAGATGGTTTGGGTGCATTACCTACTAAAAACTTTTCTAGAGGTAGCTTTGAAGGAAGTGACAATATATCAGGACAAACTATGTATGAGACCATTACAGAAAGAGGTGGAGAAGGCACCCCTAGTCATAGCTGTATGAAGACTTGTGTTATTAGGTGTTCAAATGTTTTCCCTGATGAAAATGGTAAAACTTTAGTAGCACCTTTAGAATATGAAACAATTGGTTTGGTTGGATCTAACCTTGGAATATCTTCTTTAGATGAAATTGCTAAAATAAATTGGGAATGTAATGATATTGGAATAGACACTATTGAATTTGGCGCTACAATGGGAGTAGCAATGGATGAAGGGTTATGTGAATTTGGTGATTTTGAAAGTGTTATGGATATGCTTCACGAGATAAGAGAGAATACTCTTCTTGGAAGAATGGTGGCTTCAGGTTGTAATTTACTAGGAAAGATAACTGGAGCTAGACGTGTCCCATCTGTCAAAGGACAAGGATTACCCGCGTATGATCCAAGAGCAATTAAAGGATTAGGTGTAACTTATGCTACAAGTCCTATGGGTGCAGATCATACGGCAGGTAATACAGTTAGAGCCCCTTTAGAACATAACAAAAAAGATGGACAAGTTGAAGCCTCAAAAAATCTACAACCTTTTGTAGCAGCTTTGGATACATTAGGAATGTGTATGTTCTTAGCACCTTCTATTGGTAAAAAGAGACATTTTATTACTGATCTAATAAATGCTAAGTTAGGTACTGAATATAGTGAGAAAGATTTACTTGAGTTAGGTAGACAGGTTTTAAATGATGAGCGCCTATTTAATGAAAAAGCTGGTATTACTAGTAGTTATGATGATCTGCCTGCCTTTTTTAGAGAAGAAGAAAACCCTGATTCTAACTCTAAATTTGATATAGATAAACAGGAATTACAAAAGACTTTTGAATTTTAAGTAAGATCTTTGTAATGTTGGGCTAAAGATTCAGGGGAAAACTTGATTTCATCAGGTTTTCTCCAATTCCATGCCCGATATTTTTCGCCTTTGATTTTTTTTACAACTTCACTTGTATTAATAACTTCTAAACCATAGATCCAGTTACACATAATTAAAATTGAAGACATTTGAGCACCTTCGTTTGTTGTCTTACACATATCTTTTACTAGAGTAACTTTATAGTTGTTAAAAAAAGCGTCAAAAGCACTGGTCATAACACAACCATCTGTTACAAACCCACCAATAATAATATTTTTTACTCCAATATCTTTTAGAAATAGATCTAAACTGGTTTCATGAAAAGCACTCCATCTATATTTATCGATAACTATTTCATCATCTTTAGGATAAATTTCTTTAAAAATTTCTACATTTTTTTTATCTGAAGTATAGAATATGGGCTTTCCATTTTCATCTGTAGGTTCATATAATGATGTCCCGATGTTATCATATCTATTGACTTGTCTAGTATAAATAACTGGAATGTCAAATTCTCTAGCTGTTTCTATGGCTGATTTAGCATTTGCTATCGCTTCATCTACCCCTTCGATACCAAAATTTGATTCATATTGCATATCAATAATTAATAAAGCAGTTTCATTAGTTTTCATCTTAATTCTCCTTTCAGTTTATACAGTTCATATTTTATATACTTACAATTACAATTTTAAAGTTAAAAATATAATGCGTCAATTAAAATTTCAAAATATCCTTTGACAATAGCTGAAAATATGTTATTATATATAACAGGAAATATGAAATAACATTTTAGCCGACAAGTAGGGGAGTAGCTCAATTGGCAGAGCAGCGGCCTCCAAAGCCGAAGGTTGTGGGTTCAAGTCCTGTCTCCCCTGCCATTTTTTACCTCAATCAAGTTACAATATTCACTTGAACAAATAACAATAAATGATGTTTTGAAAATTTTTTACTAGTTTTAAATTTTTTGAATAATCTAATAAAAAACCGCACACCCTATAACAAAGGCGTCGAAAAATTTTCTGAAAAGTACCATTTTTTTAACAAGATGTTTACAAAATTATCTAGATAAGTTATAATTTAAATTGAGTGAAAAAATTCACTTTAGTGTCGAAAAGAAATAATTACATTTAGGAGGGATATCATGGAACATAGACATTGGAAGATTTTAAAAAAAGAACGGGATTCACTTTATGAGCAATTCTTATCCGCCCAAGGTGATAACAGAATGGATCTACTAGTAAAAATCATGGAATTAGATGAGGAAATGGAAGCTCTTGAAAGAGATCAAAAATCACCTGTACTTCCTTTTAAATCAAAAAACTATCACAAAGATTCGGTTGGTTAATGATGACTTGTGAGAAAAAGATTTATTTTTGCGGTGGTCATGTGAAAATGATAACAAGAAATAAGGAGCTGAATAACAAGATAAAACCATAAAAGCCCTAACCTGATTAAAAAGTAACATCAGGTTAGGGCTTTTATTTATGTTATATCAATAGATTCACCTGGATCTAAGATAAAACATTCACTATTAGTTTTTTCTGAGACTTTTTGTTGGAATTCTTTAGGATCTGCTTCTATTGGAGGCCATGTATTGTAGTGAATTGGAATAACACCTTTTGGTTTTAAAAACTGAGTTGCAAGAACAGCTTCATTAATATCCATAGTGAAATTACTTCCTATAGGTAAAATGGCAAAGTCAAGATCAAAAAACTCTGAGATTAATTTCATATCACTAAACAATCCTGTATCACCAGCATAGTAGATTGATTTACCATGAAAGTTTACTACAAACCCACAAGCATGACCACCTGCAATACCTGATCCGTGCAGTGCTGGTGTTATCTTAACTGAGCCAAAATCAAACTCTTTAGTACCTCCAATGTGCATTGGATGGCTCTTTAATCCTTCCTGTTCAGCTGCCCCTGCTATTTCTGCAGTAGAAATAATCAGTGAATCATTATCTTTTGCAATTTGAAAAGCATCCCCTTTGTGATCATCATGAAAGTGTGATAACAAAATGTAATTTGGTGACACGTCATCAGAAGAAATATTAGCTAATGGATTGTCATCAATAAAAGGATCAAAGATTAATTTGTCGTTTTTTTCTGATAATTGAACACATCCATGACCGATGAACTTTAGTTCCATATAATCCCTCCTTAAAAAGGTGTTCTGTAATATTATACCATAAGATAGAAGTGAATTAAATTTTCGTATTTAGATAATTTTTTGCTATAATAATAATAACACATAAATTTAATATCCCCCCCGATTATAAAGTATATTATTCCAAAGGAGATGTAAGTTTTGATTTATGAATTTCCTTCTCTTGTAACAGGAGAATTTGTAAAAAGAAAAAATAGATTTGTAGCAGAAGTGAAAGTAGCAGGTAACAAAGAATTATGTCATGTACCTAACTCTGGGAGAATGAAAGAACTATTACTAGAAGGCTCAAAAGTAATGCTTCGCCATCATCCTCACACAAATAGAAAAACGTCATATGATTTATATTTAGTACAATATGAGGGTTTTTGGGTATCTATAGATAGTCGACTACCAAATAAATTAGTAGAACATATGGTAGAAAATTCAATTTTTCCAAAAGAGTCTAGTATTTCTTCAAATACTAGTGTTATTTCTAAAGAACCAAAGTATGGATCAGGTAGATTTGATTTAAAACTTACTAATAAAGTAAATGATATCTTTGTTGAGTGTAAATCAGTTACATTAGTTGAAGATGGCCAAGCTTTATTTCCAGATGCTCCCACAAAACGTGGTAAAAGACATCTATTCGAGCTTGTGGAATCTGTAAAAGAAGGTTATAAGGCTTTAATAATTTTTTTAGTGCAACGAGATGATGCAAAGTTTTTTTCGCCTAATTGGGAAATGGACAGAGACTTTTCTAATGCATTAGTTTATGCTAAAGATAATGGAGTAAAGGTTGAAAGTTATTCTTTTAGAGTAACTACAGAGGGGTTATATTACTGTAATCCTCTTTTTGTTAAACTAGATTAACTAGAAAGAAGTAGGGTATAAAATTGATGTGATTATAAAGGAGTGAGACAGTTGAAAATTTTGTATACTGGGAACTTAAAAGAGGATCATAGACATGATCTCTTGTCTGATTTTCCCCAAGTTGATCTAGTATCTACCGCTAATGAATCTATAATGGATATTGAAATTTGTGATAGTGATATCTTTATAAGCTGGGGACGATTTATTACACCAGAGCGAATTGCTAGAGGGAAAAATTTGAAGTGGGTCCATGCTTTAAGTACAGGTGTGGATAAATTTTTGATACCTGAAATTATTAGTTCAGATATGTTACTTTCAAATTCTAGGGGAATACATAAAGAACAAATTTCAGAACATGTATTTTCATTTTTACTTCCCTATGTTAGAAGACAATTTGATTATAGAAAAATGCAAAAAAGAAAAGAGTGGGAACATTTAACTATATCAGGGTTAGCAAATAAAACCATAGGTATAGTAGGACTCGGTTCTATTGGTGAAGAAATAGCTAAAAAAGCAAAAGTATTTGATATGACTGTTGTAGCAACTAAAAAAAATCCGACAAATTCAATATTTGTAGACAAAATGTATAGCTCTAAAGAACTTAACAAAATACTTCCAATGGTTGATTTTCTAGTATTAATTGTTCCTTTAACTGATGAAACACAAAACTTAATAGGAGAAAAAGAACTATCTTTAATGAAAAAGAGTGCCTTTTTAGTTAATATGGCTCGTGGTGGTGTAGTTGATGAAAAAGCACTTTATAAAGCATTAATAGATAATGAAATAGCTGGAGCAGGCCTTGATGTGTTTTCAAAAGAGCCATTACCACAGGATTCACCCCTTTGGGAGTTAGATAATTGTTATATTACTCCTCATGTAGGTGGAGTGTCTCCAGACTATACTAAAAAAGCTATGGCCTTATTTAAAGAAAATCTTCAAGCATATATTAGTGGTAAAGAACTACCAACTAAAGTAGATAAACACAAGGGTTACTAGGAAGGTGGATAAAAATTGAATTTATTTAAAAACATTGTAACTAATAGAATAAAAAGAGGGCGATTCATATTAGGATTAATAATATTATTATCTTCTTATGTGATAGCGGGTGAGATTTTATATGCATTTTCTGATAATCGACCAGGTTATTCACAGGACTATTATCAAAATATTATAAGGTACTTTCCGATGCAAAGAGCAGATGCATTGTATGGACGAGCACAATTCTTAAAAGGATATGCCATGGATGATACGACATTTGTACTTAATAATAGAAACGGAAGTTTAGGTAATGGAAAATCCCATAAAGATCCTGTTTTAGCAGAAGATAAAGATCCATTAAACGAAGCAAAGAAATTATTTATTGATTTAAAAGAAAGTTTTCCAACTTACAGTAGAGCAGAAAGAGCTTCATATCAATTAGGTAAAATTTATTTATATGAAGGTGAATTAGAAAAAGCAAAAAAATATGCTGAAGAATTTTTAAATACAAGAACTGGTTTTTCGCTTGAGGGCCATTCATTAATGATCCACATTTATTTAGAACTTGATGAACTACAAAAAGCAAAGGATTTGTATTTCGAATCTATTGATCACCCTGAACGAAAACCAATAGATTCACATATTGGAATATTATTAGGTGATAGATTAAGTAACTTAGAAGAGTATGAAATTGCAAATGAAGTATACGAATCAGAGTTAAAATTCTTAGATGACTGGCATGAAAAGTATCAAAAAGAGCGATTAGAGATAGAAGGTAATGATTCTTATCCCGCTGATTTAGATGTTTATCGCTATAAATCTACCCTTCTGCATAGAAAGGCTGGACTTAATAATTTAAGAGAAGATAATGGTGCTACATTAAAAGGTTATGTGGCTTTTGATGGTGAGAAAAAAGCAGGTGTAGATGTTTATTTAGTTAGACCTTATCATAATGTAAGGTCATATGAAATGATCTCAAAGGCACCTAGTACAGTTACAGATGAGTTAGGTGAATTTGAATTTGATAACCTAAGTCCTGGAAGGTATACTGTAGCTGTTTCGAAAGATAAAGATGAGCTAGATGGTTATGTTAAAAAAGAAAGAGATACTTTATTTGTAGAACTTGATGAAAACACTAGTAAAGAACAACCAATTGAGTTTACTAGTATGATTGATACCTCTGAAATTGAAATAACAGATGAAGGTGAGTTTACTTTTGACTGGTCACAAGAAAGAGATGCTTCTTATTATAATTTTGGAATTGGTGAGATATTTAGAAATGAAAAAGATGAACTTTCTTTAATCAGAATAAGGAGTCTGAAAAAAGGAATTACAGATAATGAGTTAAATACAGATCTAAAAGAATTATGGAAACTAGATCCAGGATATTATAGTTGGAGAAATCATATCTCAAAGGGAAGTGTTTTTGGATTACCTTATCCAACAGGAGAGTTCATACCTGTGATATCTGCTTATGATGAAGATGGTAACTTCATCTCAAATAATTTAGGTTATAATATGTACAGTGATGAAGATAGACTAAATATATTTGAAGTTCGTGAAAAATTTATGACAGAAGGTTTTGATTCAGTTAATGAGTTAATTGAAAGTAGAGAGCATATTGATGTCATTAATGAATTAGAAAACTCGTATGAGAATGTTGAGGGGTATGACAAAGAATATCTTTTAGCTCTTTCAAGGATCTATAAATATGGTACTAATCATTACGGTAGAAACCAAAATCTAGACCTGTCCTTAGAGTATCAAGATAAATTACTAGAACTAGTAGATAATGATCAATTAAAATTAAATAAAGCTCAGACCTTCTATTTACAAGGTGATTACAAAAATGCTAAAGAAACAATTTATCAGTTATTAGAAAACGGTTTAGAAGATGAATTTTTAGTTAATGAAGTAAAAGAGTACTTGGCTAAGATTTATTTACTAGAAGGAGAAGTAAATGAAGCATTAGATATCTATAAAGATATTTTAGATAATGCTAAAAACCCAGATGATTTTAAAGATCATAATCTATTAGCAGCTTTAGTTTTATCAAATAGTTATGATGAAATTTATGAATTAGGTTTTCAAGATACTAATATTAGAGATGAATATCTTTATGCTGTAGAGCTGATGACAAATGAACAAGATAGCAAATTCTATAAAGATTATTTCAAACCAGCTATAATTAAACTTATTGAAAGTCAAAAAGGTGATCAAGATAAAATTCGAGATGCAAGAGAAATCATCCAAGAGATGTCCCATGAATATCCTAATAAAAGAGGAGAACTATATTTTCTTGTTAGATTGTATACTGATATAAGTTAAGAGGAGAGGAGTCTTTTCATGAAGGTCACCTTTTTGGGAGCTGCGAAGACAGTAACTGGGTCTAGTTTTTTAATAGAAACTGAGCACAGTAAGTTGTTAGTTGATTGTGGATTGTTTCAAGGTGGAAGGGCTAAGGAAAGAAACGCAAAATCTATTTCTTTTGATTCAAAAGAAATAGATTTTGTATTACTAACTCATGCTCACATTGATCATAGTGGACTGATACCAAAATTAATCAAAGACGGATTTAGAGGAGAAGTTCATGCAACAGAACCAACAGTTGATCTTTGTGGCATTATGCTTCCTGATAGTGGTTATATCCATGAGATGGAAGCAAATTGGAAAAACAGAAAGCGTATGAGAAGTAATAAACCAAAAGTAGAGCCTTTGTATACTGCAGAAGATGCTTATAATAGTTTCGGTCATTTTAGAGAACAAAAATATGAACAGCTAGTTACTTTAACTCCAGAAATAGCGTTTAAGTTTCATGATGCTGGTCATATTTTAGGATCTAGTATTTTAGAGCTATGGATAACAGAGGATGGAAAACAAAATAAATTAGTATTTTCTGGGGATCTAGGTAAACCCAATCAACCGATAATTAAGGACCCATCAATAGTTGAAGAAGCAGATTATCTGTTTTTAGAATCAACTTATGGAACTAGAATACATGAAGATGAAACTACTAGATCAGAAAAACTAGCTCAAGTTATTAATGAGACTATGAAGGCTGAGGGAAATCTAATTATTCCTTCCTTTGCTGTGGGAAGAACTCAAGACCTATTATATACAATTAATAAGCTAATAACAGAAGATAAACTAGAATCTATACCAGATGTTTATATTGATAGTCCCCTTGCTATTTCAGCTACGGAAATTTTTAGACGCCATCCTAGTATGTATGATTTAAAAACACGCAAGTTTATATTAGATGGTGAAAGTCCCTTTGATTCACCATATGTGACATATACTAGAACAGCTGAAGCTTCAAAGGAACTTAATGAACGACAAAAAGGTGCTGTAATTATCTCAGCGAGTGGTATGTGTGAAGCTGGTCGAATAAAGCACCACCTAAAGCATAACCTATGGCGAAGTGAATCTACAGTATTATTTGTTGGTTTTCAGGCTCAAGGTACTCTTGGGAGAAGAATTCTAGATGGAGAAAAAGATGTCCGTATCTTTGGAGAAGAGATAGCTGTAAAGTGTAGAATTGAATCCTTAGATGGTTTTTCTGCTCATGCAGATAGAGATCAGCTTATTGATTGGGTTAATAAATTCGTTGATAAACCAGATAAAATTTTTTTGGTTCATGGTGAAGAAAGTGTTATAAAAGAATTTTCAAAAACTGTTTATGATAATACAGGTATAGAAACTTATATTCCTGAACTAGGTGAAACAGTTTATGTTACAAAAACTGTAGAATCAATACCTAAAGATAACAAAACAACTGTTAAAGAGCGAATAAAGTCATTGTTAGAACAATGGGAGCTAGAGTCATCTTTAATTCAAGAACGATTATTAGCTCTTTATGATATTTGTGAAAGTGAAGTTTCTGAAAAAGAGTTACAAAATATTGAAAAACAAATGCGAACATTAAGGAAAAAACTAAGACAATATAGAAATAGGGAGGAATAACTATGAACAAAACTTGGGATATTGAACAGATAAAAGAAATTATACCTCATCGCTATCCATTTTTATTAGTGGATAAACTTACAGAACTTGTCCCTGGTGAAAAGGCGACAGGTATTAAAAATGTAACTGGAAATGAACATTATCTACAAGGTCACTTTCCAGATCGTCCATTAATGCCAGGAGTATTACAGATAGAAGCAATGGCTCAGGTAGGCGCTTGTGCTCTTATGAGCCTACCTGAAAACCAAGGTAAGCTTGCTGTTTTTGGAGGAGTAGATAAAGTTAAATTTAAACGTCAGGTAGTACCTGGTGATACTTTACAGATCACTGTAGAACTTACTAAAACCAAAGGCAGTATCGGTAAGGGTGAAGGATCAATCTATGTTGGTGATGAATTAGCTGTTAAAGGTGAACTTACTTTTGCTCTTGTTGAGAAGTAATAGTTGTTGCTCTCTTTAAACTACTATCACCAAATTTCTCTCTAACTTGATCAAGGGCAGATTGTAGCTTTTTGTTTTTCCCAGATGGATCTTCTAAAGTGAGTTGAAAATCACTATTAGGTGTTAAATTACTGACAGTTACTCCCAAAAGACGAATTTTTTCACTTTTACCTAGAGATAAATCTTTAACTAAATCTTTTGCATATTCAAAGATATCTTGGTCTTGATCTGTAGCGTTTACAGTTTTTTGTTTGGTCCGGGTTTTAAACTGACTGTTTCTTATTTTTACAGTGACAGTTTTTCCCCGGTATCCTTCTTTTCGTAATCTAGCTCCTACTTGTTCTGAAAATTTAAGTAGAAAAGGGATTAGCTCTCCTCCGGGGGATAAGTCTTTTTCAAAAGTCTTTTCTTGACCTATAGACTTAGGCTCTTCTTCTGGTATTACCTTTCTGTGATCAATTCCTTTAGAGAGCATTAAAAGATCTTTTGTAATAGTTTTATTTTCCACCAAATAATATGGAGATTTTTTTTGGAGATCACCAATGGTATAAAAACCATTTTGCTTTAATATGTTAGTTGTTTTTTCACCTACACCCCATAATTTCTCTACAGGTAAGGGTGCTAAAAATTCCTTTTCTTTACCAGGTGGAATATGAATAAAGCCACTTGGTTTTTTTAGATCGGATGCTACTTTTGAAACAAATTTATTAGTTGCTATACCTACTGAACATGTGAGATGTAATTTCTTTTTTATCTCTTTTTTTATTTGTTTTCCAATGGAAACAGCACTTCCGAAAAGACTTATAGAGCCTGTTACATCTAAAAACGCTTCATCAAGTGATAGTGGTTCAACAAGAGGAGTATAACTATAAAAGATTTCATGAATATTTTTCGATGCCTGTTCGTATTTATATCTATTAGGGGAGAGAAAAACCCCATGAGGACATAATCTTTTGGCACGATAAATCGGCATAGCAGATCTAATTCCATATTTTCTAGCATTGTAACAACAAGTTGATACAACACCGCGTTTGCCACCACCAATTATCACAGGTTTATCTTTTAGTTTCGGATTATCTCTGATTTCAACAGCGGCAAAGAAGGCATCCATGTCTATATGTATTATTTGTCGAGTTTTTTTAGTAGGTGTAGTCATTAGTGTTTCCCCCTTAGGGTATCTCTTATATTATCAGTTTATATAATAATTTATCATTTATCAACATACTTATGGATAAATGATAAGTTAAATTTTTACTACATTGACAGTCAATTTTAGTTTATAATAGAATATTGATAACTTTGTCAGTATAAAGGAGGCGGATTAAACATGACTAGAAAGCTGATAACTTCAGAATCAGTTACTGAAGGTCATCCAGATAAAGTTGCTGATCAGATATCTGATGCAATTTTAGATGCTATTATGGAAAAAGACCCTTCTGCTAGGGTAGCTGCTGAGACCAGTGTAACTACAGGTCTAGTATTAGTAACTGGTGAAATAACTACAAATTGTTATGTAGATATTCCAAAATTGGTTAGAGATACACTTAAAGATATTGGTTATACTCGAGCTAAATATGGGTTTGATGGAGAAACTTGTGCAGTTCTTACATCAATTGATGAACAGTCCCCTGATATAGCTCAAGGGGTTGATGAATCTTTAGAGAAAAGACAAGATGAAATGAATGAACAAGACATCAAAGCCATTGGTGCAGGAGATCAAGGTATGATGTTTGGGTATGCTACTAATGAAACTGAAGAATTTATGCCACTACCCATTTCTCTTGCACATAAGTTAACAAAAAAATTAGCAGAACTTAGAAAGAATAACAAGCTTCCATATCTACGACCTGATGGCAAGAGCCAGGTAACAATAGAGTATAGAGATGGAAAACCATTTCGTATAGATAAAGTAGTTTTATCAACACAACATAGCCCAAATGTAAAACAAGAACAGTTAGAAGAAGAAATTACTGAATTTGTTATCGAAGATACATTACCTAAAGACTTATTAGATGAAGACAGTGAATATTTAGTTAACCCTACTGGTAGGTTTGTGGTCGGAGGACCTCAAGGAGATGCAGGAGCTACAGGTAGAAAAATCATGGTAGATACATATGGTGGGATTTCTCGTCATGGTGGTGGAGCTTTTTCAGGTAAGGATGCAACTAAAGTTGATAGATCAGCAGCATATGCGGCACGATATATAGCAAAAAATGTAGTTGCAGCAGGACTTTCTGATAAGTGTGAAGTTCAAATTGCTTATGCTATTGGAGTAGCTAATCCTGTTAGTGTAATGGTTGAGACCTTTGGAACAGGTAAAATTTCTGAAGAAAAGATAGAAGAACTAGTTACAAAACATTTTGATTTAAGACCAGCTGCTATAATTAGAGACCTTGGGCTACAAAGTCCAATCTATAGACAAATTGCTTGTTATGGACATATGGGTAGGATAGATCTAGATTTACCTTGGGAAAAAACAGATAAAGCCTCTAGCTTAAAAGAAGAAGCGGGATTGTAAAAGAAAACGGGTTCAGGTATAATCTGAACCCGTTTTTTTAAAAAATAAGTTATTAGTTGGACTTTTTTACCATAGATATAAGAATAGTGAAGAGTAGATTATCCCCTATTTATATTTTTTAGAGGGTGGGTGAGGTTAATGAAGTTTTTAACAAGTTCTATTGAAGAGTACATTGATTTACTTGCTTCAAGTAAATTAACTCCTAGTGGTGGTAGTTCACTTGCTGTAACAGGGGCCCTTGGTAGTAGCCTTGTGATTATGTACTGTGATATCTCATTAAAAAAAGTATCAGACTCTGGTTATATAGAACTATTAGAAGAAGGTAGGGAGAAAGCAGTATTAATAAAAAAAGATTTTGAACACTTTATAGAAAGAGATGCTTATGTAGTGCGTGAATATTTAGGTACAAACTCAAAAGATAAAAAAGAAAAAACAGGTCAAGAAAAATCAGGCCAATTAAGGACAAGTGAAGATATAGCAAAAGAATTAACTCTAATACCTCTTTTAACAGCACAAAGAGCAAGGGAAGTCTTAAGATTAATTCTAAGTCTTCAAAAAAATGGACATCCGGCTGTAGAGGGTGATTTATTAGCAGGTGCTTATCAAGCTTCTGGAGCTATCTTTGGTAGCCTTACAAATGTGAATGAAAATTTAAAAAATATATCTAATAAAACTTTTTGTACAATGATCGGTAATGAAGCTGAGAGGATTGAGAAAACTAGCCGGGACCTGATACAAAAAATAGAACATATTCACCATAGAGTGGCCGTTTATGATGGCTGAAGGCCTTTTTAGAGGTGCCTTTGTTTTAATGATAGCGGGGATCTTAAGTAAGCTGATGGGTGCTTTATATCGTATTCCTTTATCAAGAATAATAGGAGCCGAGGGGATGGGCCTTTATGAGATGGCTTATCCAATTTATAGTTTACTTTTAATTATGGCAGTGTCTGGTGTACCGATTGCTGTTAGTAAAATGGTTTCTGAACAGCTAGCCACTGAAAAAAACCAAGAAAGTTATCGCGTCTTTATTGTTGCTTTATTATTTTTACTTATTACCGGAAGTTTTTTTTCATGGCTAATGTATTATTTAGCTGAACCTATTAGTTTTCAAGTACTTGGGGATCCCCGGGTAGTATATTCATTACGAGCTATATCCCCGGCTATTTTAATTGTTTCATTAATGGCAGCATTTCGCGGATATTTTCAAGGTATGAAATTGATGACACCAACAGCTATATCACAGGTTATAGAACAATTTGTACGAGTAACAACTATGCTTATTCTCGCTTATATTCTAATTGATAGAGGTGTATCTTATGGTGCTGCAGGGGCAACTTTTGGAGCAGTAACTGGAGCTTTAGGTGGTTTGTTTGCTGTAATTTTACTAATGTTTTTTTACAGAAAACGCCACTTTTTTAGTTTTAGAGGGTTATTTAAAGCATTATTATCTACAGTTAATCTCTATAAATCACTTCCGCTTATCGGGCGTCTTTTGACTATAGCTATTCCAGTATCTCTCGGGGCACTTGTAATACCTATTATGCAAACTATTGATGCAATCATTATTCCTCAAAGGCTACAATTTGCAGGATTTGAAGAAGCTGAAGCTACACATTTATATGGGTTGTTATCAGGGATGGCTCTAAGACTTGTTAGTATACCATCTACCTTCTCACTTGCACTAGGAACAACTTTAGTGCCTGCATTATCCGAAAGTAATGTATTAGCAGGTAAAAGAAGAGTAAACTATCAATTATTAAAAGCCTTAAGATTAAACTTTATATTAGTTATCCCTGCAGCGATAGGACTTTTTATTATGGCTCCACGGTTAACGTTACTGCTGTTTGATTATAAAGAAGCAGGAGAACCGTTAAGGTATTTAGCCTTTGGAACAATATTTTTATCACTTCAACAGGTAACGGCCTATGCACTACAAGGACTTGGTTTAACACCTTACCCTGTAAAAAACCTGTGTTACGGTGCATTAATAAATATTTTAATAAATTATCACTTAACAGCTATTCCAGAGATAAATATAATAGGTGGGGCAATTGGTACATGTTCTGGATTTTTTGTTGCTTCAGTTTTTAATATTAGAGATCTAAGACGACACGGTAAAGTAGGGATGGGGTTAGTTTCTATAATTAAAAAACCAATTTTTGCATCTGTATTAATGGGTGGGATAATTTATTATTTTCAACCAATTATAGATAATATAATAGCTCATACTAATATATCAACAATATTTGGGGTTTGTTTAGGAATGATGAGTTATTGTGCTATTATGATTGGTATCCGAGGTATTACTGATAAAGATCTAGAAAGTATACCTAAAATAGGTCCACAATTATCTAATGTTGTCTTAAAGATTAGGTGGTGGAGTAGTTAAATATATCTTTAATACCATTAAATAATCCTTGGACCATAATATCTCTAAAACCATCATCTCTCATCCAACCTTCTTCTAATCTACTTGTAATATTTAATATTTCAACCCGTATGCTTTTATCTGGCAGTGTTTTTAAAAGTGATACATTTGTCTTAAAGATCCCTCCATTTGGAAAGATCAGTTTTTTGTATAATGCTTTTTGCATGATATTAGCAATTTTTTTACCTTGGCTTGAAGTTTTAAAAAAGCCAGTTCTAGATCCAATAACTTTACCTTTTACATCATTTCCAGTGTGTAAAGAGATCATCAAATCTGGATTAATGGATGTAATTTTATTTTGTTTTTTTCTAGTTGGTAGAGGATCTTTATCAGATGTTCTAAGTAATGTAACATATGCTTGATATTTTTCTAACAGTTCTTTAGATCTATAAGCTAAATCAAGGGTTACCTCTTTTTCTAATAAAGAAGTAGGGCTTATACTTCCATAGTCAGACCCACCATGGGAAGGGTCTATAACAATATGTTTGTTCTTTAATAAATTAACTAATGGGGTTCTATCAAAATATAATTTTACTTGTTCAGGACACTTCCCAATCGTTTTATAATCTATATTTGTTGGATGGGTAAGTGTTACATAAAGCTCTATGTGATCTTTATTTTGAGAAAGTTCTACATTATCTACGAGTCCATCTAAGGGGAAGATAGATGTAGGTGGGAAGTTTAGAGAAGCATTTTGAAAGGTTATATTATACCTTAATGAGTCTAATCTAGAGACTTCAAAATTAGTTAGATCAGGATAAAAATCCACTCCAACAATTGAGTTGTTTGGATGACTTACACTTGACCATAAATTTGTCACTAATACCATTATATCACCACCTTTTTTTGCGTCTAATATTTTATGCAAAATTATCTATAATTGTTAATAATTAAAGAAACTAAAATAATGTGAAGGACTTTTACCAATCATTGTAGAAAAAATACTAAAATATACGATAAATTTTGACATAATTCTTCCTTTAGATGAACTACAGTAAGAACTTGGGGGCTCTATTATGAATAAAAAAAAAGAGGATAAGCTAGATATAACACAAATTGATAAGATTTTAGAAAAAACCATCGAAAGTATAGAACAAGGAAAAACAGAAATTTTCGATATTGCTGAAACTGCTAGAAGTGAATATGAACAGTTGAAAAATGAACTAACAGATATTAAAAAACAGACTGCTGAACTTATTGATGAAGTAGATAATCTAGAAAAAAGAAGTCATTTTTCTAGAATTCGATTAGCTGAGGTTAGTAAAAACTTTAATACATATTCAGAAAAAGATATCAAACAAGCATATGAACAAGCTTCAGAACTTAGGGCTAGGTTAACTATCATGAAGGAACGAGAACAACAAATGAAAAGGTTGCGTGACAATACTGAAAGAAGGTTAAAAAACCTTGAAAATACTGTCAATAAAGCAGAAAACATTATGAATCAAATGGGAGCTATTGAATCTTATTTGTCTCAAGGGCTTGGGGGACTACAAGAGACTATTGATGAGTTAGAACAAAGAAAAACTACAGGTTTAAGAATTATTAGAGCACAAGAAGAAGAAAGAAGAAGAGTAGCTAGAGAGATTCATGATGGACCAGCCCAGAGCTTAGCTAACATGGTACTTAGGACAGAATATTGTGAAAAACTTTTAGATTCAAATAACCAAGTTGATAAAATAAGAGATGAATTAATAGACTTAAAGGAACAAGTAAGGTTAAATTTAAAAGATGTAAGAAAAATTATCTTTGATCTACGTCCAATGACATTAGATGATTTAGGGTTAGTCCCAGCTATTCGTAGACTAATACAAGGTGTAGAAGAAGATATTAATATAGAGGGAGAACTAAAAGTTTTTGGAGAAGAAGCCCGTCTTGAAAGAGACCTAGAAATAGCTCTTTTTAGAACCATACAAGAGGCTTTAAATAATATAAAAAAACACTCTAAAGCTAAAAGATTTTGGGTAAAAGTAGAATTTAGAGAGGATTTAATACAGATGAATATTAGAGATGATGGGACAGGCTTTGAAATAAATGAAGTTAGTAAAGATAATCAATTTGGATTATCAAATATGAAAGAAAGAGTAACTAGTCTCGAAGGAGATATTAAGATAAATTCTAAGCCAAAGGAAGGTACTATAATATCTATAAAGGTTCCGATTTCCGGTATGTAAACTACGGAAGTAGGGGGAGGAAAAATATGAGCAATAATACTATAAGAATTTTGTTAGCAGATGATCATGCTTTGTTTAGACAAGGATTAAAAAAAATACTTGAGTTAGAAGATGATATGGCTGTTTGTGGTGAGGCACAGAATGGTGAAGAGGTCATAGATAAAGTGAAGTTATTAACTCCAACTGTGGTCCTTATGGACATAAACATGCCTTTATTGAATGGAGTTGAGGCTACAAGAGAGATTAAAGAAATTCATCCAGATATAATGATCATAGCTTTAACTATACATGAAGAGGAAGAATACTTATTTGAGATAGTAAAAGAAGGTGCAGCTGGCTTTTTACTAAAAGATGTAGAAACTTCAACATTAGTACAAGCTATTAGGGAAGCTTCAAAGGGTAATTGTTTTATACAACCTACGATCACTCGTAAGCTTTTAAATGAATTTAATAGACTATCAAAACAATCAGCTAAAGTTATTAAAACAGATGAAATAGATTTGTATGAACTTACTATTAGAGAAAAAGAAATATTAGAATTAATGACCCAAGGTTTTACTAATAAAGAGATCTCAAAGGAATTATACATATCAGAAAAAACAGTTAAGAATCATGTTTCAAATATACTTAGAAAATTAGAGGTATCTGACAGAACTCAAGCAGTTATATTTGCTTTAAAACATGGGATTGTGCAATTATAATATACCTAATTTAATATCACCCTTAAAAGTTAAGGACATATAATGAAATATCAATTCATAGATATGTTCGAAGCTTTTGGGGGTGTTTTTAATGCTTGATTTTATTATATGGTTTTTAGCTGCCTATGGGTTATTTAACCTAATAGTAACCATTTGGGAAGAAATCTCTAATAGAAGAAAATGGACGTTTGTGGCTTTTGTCAATGATCCCAAGAAAGCTGAAGCAGAACTAAGGTCATTCTTAGCTGAACTACCTGCATATAAGACAGTACCGACTCAGATTATATTAATTTTTAAAGAAGCAGATGCTTCTTTAAAACCTCGTTTACAAAGAGAATTCCCTAATATTAAAGTAGAAGAATATATTGGTGAAAAAACACTTGAAGAGGTCTTTGGTAAAGAAGATCCAGGGAGAGTAGTAGTTCTTGATTGCTAGGACAATATACTAACAATTACTAATTATAGATATGACTAAAGATTACTTAGGTTTTATTTACAGTATTAGGGCTTTCATCCCACGCTTTCAATCGTGGGATGAAAGCCTATTTTTTTAATAAAGTACAATCGAGTGTGAAACAGACCATACGCATATATTTTTAAATGCTCTACCACAAATAAGTCCATCTCAAATTATGGCGAAGATAAAAGGAGTGAGTTCAAGAAAGATTCGCCAAGAGTTTAAACATTTAAATCACATGCCAAGCTTATGGACACGTTCTTTTTTCGTATCAACAGCAGGGAATGTATCAAGTGACACAATCAAAAAGTATGTTGAAGAACAGAAAACAAGGGGGTGACCTAATGAAGAAACAGTAAAAATAAAACTAGTGCCGACTAAAAACCAAGAAAAACATCTGACCAATATTTCAAAAGAATATATTAAAACTATCAATACTTTGGTATCTAAAATGGTACAAGAAGAACAAGCATTAAAGCTGTCGTCAAAAGATGTTCAAGCATCTATGCCAAGTGCAGTAAAAAATCAATCTATTCGTGAAGCAAAAAGTGTCTACCGCAGATCCAAGAAGATAAAAAGAGTACCAGTCTTAAAAAAGCCCGTCTGTATATGGAACAACCAAAACTATAGGATAAAAGAAAACACGATTGAATTTCCATGTACATCAATGGAAAATCAAAACGGATTGCTGTAAAAGCTATTTTAACAGAGTACCAACAGAATCTATTAAAAAACAAATTAGGGACACTTCGCATCACAAAAAAATCAAATAAATGGATCGCCCAAGTATGTGTAACAAATAAAAGCCAGTAATTCAAAGAGCAAACATTTTAACGAAAACATCATTAAAAAGAAAATTGAGTACTATGAAGCTAAAATTGATGAATATATCAATGAGTTCCTAGAAACTCCAGAGATAATTAACCCAAAAATATAAAGTCTTTCAACATGGTGAAGTTTACGACTCTCGCTTGATGGCGGGAGTCTTTTTATAACTCAATATTTTTATCCCCAAAAGCCCCTATAGTTGTAATGCTTATAAGTTCACTTATAAGCATGTTAGTAGTTGCTGTGACAAGTTAGGTTATAGGAGCTTATTTAATTATCGAACTAGTAGATAGATCTGTATAAGACAATTAGCTGTTGCAAGTAGCTTACCCCAAGACCTAAAAGAGATTAACTTACATATATTAATGAAAACTAGACTTCTTAAATTTACTCAGTATACGACGGGGAGATTAAAGACCGGCCACTAAACATATTAACAATAACTATTACTACCTTGTTGAATGAGATTTGTGTTGGTATAATAAATATAAAGGAGAGTCGCTTCATGCTAATAGTAGAGAACAAAAATATTATATTAGCAAAGCATGTCATAACTTTCGATACCTTTATCAAAAGATTAATTGGCCTCATGGGAAAGACTCATCTTTCTTCCTATGAGGCTTTGGTTATTGATCAATGCTCTCAAGTTCATACAATGTTTGTATTTTTTAAACTAGATCTGATATTCATAGATAACGATAATAGAATAATAGAAATAGTAAATGAATTAAAGCCTTTTTCACTTTCTCCTAAAGTCAAAAATGCGTCTAAGGTGATAGAGTTAACAGGAGGTAAACTAAGTCAATTTGATATACAAAAAGGAGATAGACTGAATGTAATAAGATAGAGGAAATATAAAAAAATGTAAAATAATGAAGGGTTTTATAGTTTAATATATAATTTATTTAATAATGTATTACGTTTGTTTTTTTGAAATTTGGAGGTGGGTAAGATTAAGCAACAACGGATTGAACTTTTGTTTTCCACCTGTGTTTTTTTCTTTTTATTATCTGTAACTATTTTACATGCTGATAGTAGTTTATTTTTAACTACTGAGTTTATAGTATTTTTACTGTTAGCAGTTTTAATAGAACATATTTATATTCCCAACAAAAAAGTAACCTTATCATTAAATTTTGCACTAGTCTTTGCCGCTCTTATGATTATAGGATTTTACCCTGCCATGTGGATTTCAATATTAAGTATTACCTTTTACAAATTAATCTTTGCTAATTTTGAAATAACTAGAGCAATCTTCAATGGTGCTATGTTTGGTACAATGGCTTATATTGCGGGGTCCACATATATAGCTTTTGGAGGTAGTACAGGAAGTTTAGTACTTCTTGAGTTAGTTCCAGTTATAGCATATATTTTAGTAAGCATTTTAGTTAACCATATTATAGCTACTTGGTATATTTGTGGAGTTATTAAAAAAGCTGATTACACATTAACTGATGTATTGTATAATTTCGGATGGGACCTACTGACTTATGTAGTTAGTCTTCCAATAGGTTTATTGATGGTTTTTCTATATTCTCATATTGATATTTTAGGGATAATTATTATGGTTATAACTTTAGCAGTAAATAGTTATATTTTTAGACTTTATAAAAAGTTAGAACTTTTTCATAAGGAGCTTCATTCACTACAGAAAACGTCTATTAATTTAATTGAGAGTATGGAGCTTGATGATGTATTAAAATCAATAACAGAGTCATGTGAAACCTTATTTGAAACTAAACGTTGTGCTATTTGGATGTATCAAAATGAAAGGTTAGAACTAACATTAATAGATGGAAGTTCCCCTGAGAAGAATCACTTTTTAAATGAAGGAGAGGGAATTGTAGGAAAAGCAGTACAATCTAAGTCTCCTATTTTAGTTGAAAATATTTTTAGTCAAGAATGGCAAGAAGATAGTTTAATAGAAGGTGTATACCAAGAACAACCTTCAGCTATAGCTGTTCCATTAACATTTTATAATCAAGTTATAGGTGCTATTTCACTATCAAGAGATGGTATTAGTGATACTTTAGAAAGAGAAGAATTATCACAATTAATAGATATATTTAGTGCCCAAGCAGCTTCTGCTCTTTCTAATGCACTACATCATCAACAAATTGAAAATCAAGCTATTACTGATGAAAAGACCAACCTATATAATTATAGATCATTTTATAGCCAATTAGATGATAAAATGAAAAAGCATCCAGAACAGCCACTCACTATCTTGATGATAGATATTGATGACTTTAAACAGTATAATGATAGATTCGGTCATCCGGCTGGTGATAAAGTATTAGCACAAGTTGCAAACCTATTAAAAGAAAATATTAGAGAAAATGATATTGCAGCTAGATATGGTGGGGAAGAGTTTACAATTATTCTGTGTGGAACTAGGGGTGTTGAGGCAGAAAAAGTTGCAGAACGAATTAGAAGCGCTATAGCAAACTATCCGTTTCCTGGTGATCAAAAAACGCCAAGAGTTAAACTCACAGTAAGCATTGGAGTAGGAGAGTACCCAAAAGACGGAGATAATGCAATAGATATTATAAGAAAAGCTGATCAAGCACTTTATTTAGGATCAAAAGAAAGAGGTAAAAACCGTTTTTCAAAATTTATTAAAACTACCAGTTACGATAATATAGTTGATTTCCCCAAAGGGGTGGATAATAATGACTCAGGTAGAGGGTGTGATTAAACGGATCACTTATCATAATTCGGAAAATTTCTTTACAGTGGCAAAGCTAGTAACTGATGATAGTAAACAAGAGCTAACAATTGTAGGAAATATGCCACATTTAACTCCTGGTGAACGTGTATCTTTACAAGGAGAGTATACTACACATAAAAAGTTCGGACGTCAGTTTCAAGTTGATAGTTACGAGATAAAACTACCTGTGACTGTAGATGGACTTGTAAAGTTTCTTAGCTCTGGTTTTATAAAAGGAATAGGACCTAAAACAGCAGATAGTCTTGTTAAACATTTTGGAAAAGAAGTACTAGATATTATAGAAAAAGAGCCAGAGCGCTTAAAAGAAATTTCTGGTATAGGTGAAGAGAAAGCGAAACAAATTTATTCAGGCTATATAGAACATCAACAGATAAAAGATATCATGGTATTTTTACAAGGATTTGGAGTTAGTCCTGGGTATGCTTTAAAGATATATCGAAAATTTGGTGAACAAACTATCCAAAAGGTTTCAGAAAATCCTTACTCTCTTGCTAGAGATGTATTTGGTATTGGTTTTAAAACAGCTGATCAGATAGCACAAAAGATGGGAGTTTCTAAGGAGTCAAAAGAGAGAACTAAAGCAGCTGTGATCTATCTTTTAGAAGAAGGAACTCAAGATGGAAACACTTATCTTGAACGAGAACAACTTATAAAAGAAATGAAAGAGTTAGAGGTTATACCACAAGACATAAAAAAAATCTTACAAGAGTTAGTGGATGAAAAAGAAATAGTAGTTGAAGATATTCCAGAACTTGGGCAATTAATATATTCTTCACCATTCTTTTTCGCTGAACAAGGAGTTGCTAATAGATTAAAAAAAATTAAAGAAGGAATCAACCAAGAACTAGTTACTAAACTCGATAAAGAAGTAGAAAATTATCATAATAGACAGGACCTTACCCTGTCACCTGAACAACAAGAAGTTTTAAAAAGAGTACCAAAGACTGGTTTAATGATAGTTACAGGCGGCCCTGGTACAGGTAAAACCACTGTAATAAACTGTCTAGTAGATATATTTGAACGAGCAGGTCATAAAGTAATGTTATCAGCTCCTACAGGAAGAGCTGCAAAGCGTATGAGTGAAGCCACTCAAAGTGAAGCAAAAACTATTCATAGGCTTTTAGAATTTTCTCATAGTAAAGGTGAAGGCAGTGGTTTTCAAAGAAATCAAGATAGACCATTACAATGTGATTTATTAATAGTTGATGAAGCATCAATGATAGATACATTACTTATGAATAATCTATTAAAAGCAGTAGCTCCTGGGACTCGATTGATATTAGTTGGTGATATTGATCAGTTACCATCTGTTGGGGCTGGTAATGTATTAAATGATATAATTGCATCAAAGCGTATACCTGTTGTTAGGTTACGAACTGTTTTTAGACAAGCTAAAGAAAGTATGGTTGTTGTTAATGCTCATAGAATTAATCAAGGTGAATTTCCTATTTTGAATAAAAAGGGAAAAGACTTTTTCTTTTTGCCTCGTGAGGACCCAGAAGAAGTTGTCAAAACAATTATTTCACTTTGTGCAAAAAGACTTCCTAAATACAATGATTATAACCCAAGAGATGATATACAAGTACTAGCACCTATGAGAAAGACTGTAACTGGAGTAGAAAATTTGAATCATTCACTTCATAATGTATTAAACCCAACTAAAAAAGATAAACCAGAACTTACCTTTGGAGGAAGATCTTTTAGACTTGGTGATAAAGTAATGCAAATAAAGAATGACTATGAAAAGGATATTTTTAATGGTGATACAGGAGTAATCGTAGCTATTGATTCTGAAGAAGGAAGTGTTCGGGTAGATTTTGGTCATTCTAAAGGGGTTAGCTATGAAGGACGAGAACTTGATGCATTAGTTCATGCATATGCTATTAGTGTTCATAAAAGTCAGGGAAGTGAATATCCTGTTGTAGTAATACCTGTTACGACACAGCATTATATAATGCTTCAAAGAAATTTACTTTATACAGCTATTACTAGAGCTAAATCTTTAGTTGTATTAGTTGGTACTAAAAAAGCATTAGGTATTTCTATATCGAATAATAAAATAAATGAACGAAACTCATTACTTGAGTATAGGATAAGAGCCCTTGAAGTATAAAATACCTGCCTGTAAAGGCAGGTATTTTATTTAGTCTTTCTTCTCTTTATTTTCTTGTTCTAATTTATCTAATTCTAGATATTCAACTAAGTTTGCATTATCGTCTTGTTTTCCAGTAATAATTGGTTTTTTACTAGTAAATAAAGTTGTTACACCAGGGCCGTGTCCTGTAACAACACAGTCACTGTGAATTACTACACCAACTGATCTAGCACCTTTTAAATAACCTCTACCATATTCATTATCACAGTCTTCTAAAAGAACTAAATCACCTAATTTAAGGTCTTTTAGATTATGTTTTTCAAAAGCCTCTTTATCTTGGGTCATGATATCATAATCCCCTCTATGAGTGGTTGGAGCACCAATACCTGAACCCATAAGGTAAGGTGGAATAGTAGTTTTAACTGGTACTTCAATTCCTTCAGATGTTTCTTTAATAGGTAGTTTTTCAAATAGATCAGGGTCAAGGTTTTTAACAATTACATCTGGATGATCAGTTAGTCTTAACCCCGTTCCATAACTTTTGATAGTAATTTTGTCATCAATAGCTAATTTGTCTAAAGTATCTTCATCAAAGTGAACAAGTACATGCTCAATTCCACCATGCTTTCCGGTAACTACTCCTTTTCTTCCTTTAGCTGCTCCACTAATGACAACAGCTTCATTTCCTACACAAGCAAAGGTTTGAAGTCCACTATTGTCTTGTTCTTCTTTTAATTTGATACTAACACCAGGCTCGACGTGGTCTGCTACCCAGCCGATTGCAGGACTACCTACATTTACGTTATAAGTAATACCACCTACACCCGGAAGAGTGTCAGCCCATCCTTCATTATTAATTCTGTAAGGTCCTGTTTTTGGAGGTGCTATGTTACCCTGGACACCTAATTTAACCAGGTTATCTCTGTTTGTTTTTATCATAATACTTCCCTCCTAAATTTGTTATTCTCTTAAAAATATTCGTTAATTGCTTGTCAAATCCTTCTAAATTTAAAAAAAGACTGACCACAAAGTAAAGTGATCAGCCTTATAATACTTTAATTATTTTTTGCATTTTTTAATATTCCATGCGCTTCTTTTAATAGTAATATGGCCAGTTGTTGTTTTAACGTTAAAGCAGTTTCAAGAACATAAAGGTCATAAGGATTTATTTTTGAATCTCGCCATCTCTGATTAGCGAGCCTTTTCATCTACCTCAACAGAGTCGGTATCAGGTATGTTTTACACAAACAAAAGATTTCATCATTTCTCCTCGCCTAGAAGTTAATATAGTATATCTATTTTACAATGACGGAAACTCCGTCTGGTATTACGGTTACGCTAGCATCTTTGCCTTTTAATTCTAAAGCTTTTTCGAAAGCTGTTCTAAATGTAAATGCGTGATTTATATGCATATTCTCATCATTTCTTTATCACACTGATCTGTGACAATAAAAACTTCGAATTTTTCCAAAATCCTTGCTAAAATTTGAAATTCCCATTGGTCAGGTAAAGTTTGGTCACTGGGTATCTTAAGAACTTTCTCAGTTACTTCTTTTGGATGTTTTGCCTCTGCCATATGTTTGTAAAATGATTCGCCACCATGGCCATCATTGCAAGCAGATAATATTATTATAACTCCATCCTTTCTACAAGTTGCTTCTGCTGCAGTTAGACCTTTTACAGTTTGATAGATATTTTGGTCTAGAGGATAGCCTCCATTAGAGGTTACTACAATGTCAGCCGGAGTCTTTTCTACAACTGCCAAATTAGTAACAAACTCACAACCCGTTTCATGGGCAGTTTGGGGATGACCTGCAAAAGCGTTTATAATCTGTTCGTTTTCATCGATAACTACGTTTAGTATAAAAGATAATTTCGCTTGTTGTGATGCAAATACCATATCTTTATGGATAGGGTTATTTACAAGCTTTCCTGTTCGTGCGTTGGGATCTGCTATAAATTTAGAGCAATGGTTAGCTAACACAGTCTTCTTTCCAGCTACTCCTGGTAATACACTCTTTCTTCCGACAGAAAATCCAGCAAAAAAATGTGGCTCTATAAATCCTTCTGAAATTAAAAGTTCTGTTTCCACAACTAACCTGTTAACCATAAGTCACCACCTGATGGAAGTGTTCCTACAAAATGAAGATCTTCGTTATTCCAGCTAATATGATTTACTATCCTTTCATTTTCCACAATTTCCTTGCCAAACTTATCAATCATCTCTTCCTTTGTAGTGCCTCGATGATAACCTGTTGCTATCAAAATAGTAATATCGATATCGGAATTTGCTTTTCTTATTCTCTTTAACAAAATAGGAAGGGTAATTTTACTTGGTACTGGTCGTGTATGGTCACTAGTTATAATTACCATGTTGTTTTTGTCCTTAACCATCTCTTCTAGAGTTTTCGTACCTATCGGTGTGTCTAGCGCTTGGTTGACCAGCTCCTTTTCAGAACCACTGGTTTCATAGTTATGTGCTTTAGAAACTAATTCCTTTTGGAAATTCTTATCCGGAATCTCTGCCTTTACAAAGGATTTTGAGTAAGGAATTCTTACTATGGCCATTTTATTCCTCCTCTTTAATTGTTATTTTTCAGGGGTCTGACCAATTTAATTATCAAGTAACCTTCATGCTGTATTGTCAATATTTTTATTTTAGTTTTCAAAGTTTCAAGACCAAAATGTTGGATAGTGAACAACATATTTTCGAATATAATATAATTTATTAATGAGCAAATACTTTCCACCTTGTCTGTTATGGTTATTTATAGAAGGAAAGGAAAACCCCTCTTAGATCACGTAATATAAAGTGAAGGAGGCCATTAGGGGAAAGATCAAAACTTCCAAGTGAGTGTGACTGCTTTTAAAAAACATCTTTTCCGGGTACCATAATTAGCAGTTACGGACTATAGTGAAGTTGTGCCTCGAGCACTGATGCTAGAAGGCTTACCATTACTACTAAAATCAATCACCTAAAGGAGGTATTAAGATGTATTTTGGTGGGATTGATTGGGCCGATACTAAACATGGTATCCTAGTTATGAGTGGCTATGGTTATAAACTAAATAACTAAGACAGTAATTTAAAACCACTTTCAATACTGTTTTCCTTGGAAAAAAGATTCACAACTGAGATACTAGAGTTTATACTGAAGGTGAGGTGAATAGCGTTGCTTTAGTAGCGGAAAATGATACAGATGAACAAATCGAGGAAATTCGTAAGGTAGTTACAGAGCTTGTATTAAATAAAGATGATGAAGTTAATTGATGTAGATCAGACAAACATTCCACAACTTACATTAAATCACCTTTACATAGAGAATCTTAAGTTATGGTCACCTAAAAGGATATATTAATTGGGGTTGTCTTGGCAATTACTTTTTGTATTTTTACTCTACCATAACATTTACTGCGTGCATCCTTCTCCATGACAATTAATAAGATGGTCAGACCATCTTATAACTTTATTTTAATTCAACTTATTTTAAATGTCAAGAAAATTCAGTAAAAACAATTTTCGCTGTGCTAGTTTATGATATTCTTTTCCTACAGGTCAAGTACATTATCTGTACTTGACTTGTAATTAGCAGCATAATTCACTTTTTGTTGAATAATTTCTACGGTTTGTTGGGCAGTTTTATATGTTAGGCCCTTTCTTGAGAACGGAGTGTTTCATTTCCTATATCTAATGATAATTGGGCTTTTTCATAGACACTGATAAGTCCTGTAATAAAACTAATAACGATTAAGTTTAATATGTTTTTCATGTTTCATTGTAACTTAATTGGATTATTTCAAGGAAATAAACAGGATTTACTGATTATAAAAAAGAAGATATAGTGAGTAAATACTATAGAGATTTAGAAAGGAGTCGAGTTTTAATGACTGAAAAAATCACTCCTCTAACAAAGGAAAAACTTAGAGCTTATTGTGATGAATCAATATTTGAGCCTAAATCAACTAATGATATGAAACCTTTAGATGGAATTATCGGTCAAGATCGTGCGGTTAAAGCAATGGAATTTGGTTTAAAGGTACAAAAACAGGGATATAACATATACATGGCTGGTCCTACTGGAACTGGTAAGACTAACTATGCAAAAAAAATGACAGAGTCAGTTGCTCGTACTATGGACCCGCCTTCTGATTGGTGTTATGTCTATAACTTTTCTGAACCTGAATCACCAAGGGCTTTAAAACTGCCTGTTGGAGAAGGTCGTAAATTAGTAGATGGTATGGATAACCTAGTACAAGAATTAAAAGATGAAATTACCAAGGCTTTTAAAACTCAAGCATATGAAGAACAAAAGGCTCAGATCTTTAGAGAATATCAGACTAAAAGGCGAGAGCTGATAGATCAAATGAATGAAGTAGCCGAGGAGTATCAATTTAGGTTTAAAAATACTTCATCAGGAATTATCTCTGTTCCAGTAATAGATGGAAAAGAGCTAAAACAGGATGAACTTGATGATTTAGATACTGATACTAAACGTGAGTTAGAGGAACAATCCTCTAAACTACATGTGAATGTGATGAACCTTATGAGTGAATTAAGGGATTTAGAAAAACAGTTAAAGGATAAGCTAGATGAATTAAAAAATAAGAATGCAGAGGAAAGTATAGCACCTTTAATGGATCCTTTGTTTGAAAGATATAGTGAAAATGAAAAAGTGATTGATTATTTAAAAGAAGTAAAAGAAAATATCATAGAAAATGCTGAAGATTTTATTAGTAAAGATGATGATGGTGATGGAAGTTCTTTACCAATGTTAATGGGTGGTTCTAAAGAAGATGTTACGGAAAAGTACAAGGTAAATTTATTAGTAGATAATTCACAAAAAGAAGGTGCTCCTGTTGTAGTTGAAACAAATCCTACATATTACAATCTATTAGGTAGTATGGAATACACTAATAGAATGGGAACAGCAGTGACTGATTATACTATGATTAAACCTGGTGCACTTCATAAAGCAAATGGTGGTTATTTAATTTTACAGGCAATTGATGTCTTAAAAACACCTATGGCCTATGAAGTATTAAAAAGGGTTCTTAATAATGGTGAGCTTCGAATAGAAAATTTAGGAGCACATATTGGAATGGTAGCAATGTCCTCTTTACGACCAGATGAAATACCACTAGATGTAAAAGTTATTATAGTTGGTAATGAGCGGTTATATCATATGTTATATAGATATGATGAAGAATTTCCTAAGTTATTTAAAATTAAAGCTGATTTTGATTCAACTATGAAGCGAACAACAGAAAATGTACAAAAAATGGGTGAGTTTGTAACAGCAGAATGTGAAAAAGAAGAGCTTAAGAACTTTACATCTTGTGGAATTTCAAGATTAGTAGAATATAGTTCTCGACTTGCAGGACATCAAAAGAAGTTATCAACTAAATTTAATAACCTTGTAGAGATAATGTCTGAAGCGGATGCTTGGGCATCAATTGAAGGTGATGAGTATGTATCTAGAGAGCATCTAAATAAAGCAATTAGTGAAAAAGACTATAGAGTTAATAGACCAGAAGAGAAGATTCAAGAACAAATAGATAATGGTAATATCATGGTTACAACTGAAGGTAAGGCTACAGGTCAGATAAATGGTCTAGCTGTCTATAATTTAGGAGATCATATGTTTGGTAAACCATTTAGAATTACTGCTAATACTTTTCCTGGTGAAAAAGGGATAATCAATATTGAAAGAGAAGCAAAGCTTAGTGGAAAGATACATGATAAAGGCGTATTAATTTTATCTGGTTTAATTAATGGAATCTTTTCTAAAAATGAAAAACTAGGATTATCAGCGACGCTATGCTGTGAACAAACCTATGGCGGTATAGATGGTGATAGTGCATCTAGTACAGAAGTTTATGCTATCTTATCAAGTTTAACAGATATTTCGATAAGACAAGACATAGCAGTAACTGGATCTGTTAATCAAAAAGGTGAGATTCAACCAGTAGGAGGAGTAACTGAAAAAATCGAAGGATTTTTTACTACTTGTAAGTTAGCTGGCTTTACAAAAACCCAAGGAGTTATGATTCCAAAGCAAAATGAACCTAATCTTAACTTATCTGATGAAGTGATCGAAGCATGTGAACGAGGAGATTTCCATATCTATTCTATCTCTCATATAGAAGAGGGGATAGAGCTCTTATTCAATAAAAAAGCGGGTATTAGAGATCAAGATACTGAAAATGACACAGTTTATAAACGAGCAAAAGATAGGTTAAAAACCTTTAAGGGACGTAAAAAACCAGTTAAAAAAGATACTGAAATTAGAGAACCTCAACATTAAAATTAAAGGAGTGACTTACTGGTGAAAGTGATATTTGATACAGATCCGGGTTTAGATGATGCCATTGCTCTATTTTTTATGCTAGGTAGATCAGATAAATTAGAACCATTAGCTATTACAACCGTTTTTGGAAATGTTTCAATAGAAAAAACAACAGAAAATGCTCTTAAATTAGTTGAATCTATTAAAAAAGAAGGCATATCAGTACATAGTGGAGCTAGTCATCCACTTGTACGAGATCTTACTACTGGTGAGTTTATCCATGGAGATTCAGGATTAGGTGATGTAGAACTAGATAAACCTAAGAAACAGATAGAAGATACTAAAGCTGCCGTATGTATGGCAGAATATGTACTAAAACACCCTGGTGAAGTAACTATTATAACTGTTGGACCAATGACAAACCTTGGACTTGCTATGAGACTTTTTCCTGAAATTAAGGATAACTTAAAAGAAGTGATAGTGATGGGTGGTTCAGTAGGATTTGGTAACAGGACAGCTTCTGCTGAGTATAATATTTTTGCTGACCCCCATGCAGCTCATATAGTGTTTGAAAGTAATGTTCCGATAACAATGATTGGTTTAGATGTAACAAAGAAATCTTCCCCGTCTAAAGAACATATAGAGCAGTTACAAGAAATAGATAACAAAGCTAGTAGTTTAGCCTTAAAGTTTTTGGATTTCTATAGAAAGAAATTTGATAAAGATAAGAATATTGCTCTTCATGACGCTTGTGCTGTTGCATACGCTATAGATCCAAGTATTTTTACAACAAAAGAGATGGATGTTCGTGTTGAATTAACAGGAACCCATACCTTTGGAAGAACAGTATGTTCTAAAGGTCAAGAAGAAGTTGTTGATGAGTCAAGAAAGGAAAAACGCCCTGTAAATGTAGCTTTAGAAATTGATCGAGAAAAATTCTTTAAAGAACTAATAGAAGGATATAGAAGATTATAAATGTAAAAAGTGCCCTCTAAATTGGAGGGCACTTTTTTCTAATCTATTTAGCAAGTGCTTTAGTTTCTCGTGCAATCATCAGTTCTTCATTAGTTGGAATAACTAGTACTTTACATGAAGCATTATCTTTACTTACATCAGTTTCTTTACCTCTAACCTGATTCTTTTCTTTATCAAGTTCAATTCCTGCATATGACATATCTTCTGTAACAGCTTCTCTAACACCTGGTGAATTTTCACCTAGGCCTGCTGTAAAGATGACAGCATCGGCACCATTTAAAGTAGCTAGATATGAACCGACATATTTTCTTACATTATAATAGAAAACATCTAAAGCAGTTTTAGCTTTTTCATTACCATCTTCAGTTGCTTTTTCAATGTCACGGAAGTCGTTACTAACCTCAGATAATCCTAATACACCAGATTTTTTATTTAAGATGGTATCCACTTCTTCAATAGTTAAATCTTCTTTATCCATTAAATATTTAATAATAGCTGGATCTAAGCTACCAGAACGTGTTCCCATTACAAGTCCTTCTAGAGGAGTAAGTCCCATACTAGTGTCAACTGATTCACCTTTATCAATAGCTGCAACACTAGCACCATTACCTAAGTGACAAGTAATTAGCTTAAGTTCATTTAATGGTTTTCCTAACATTTCAGCTGCTCGATTAGCAACATATTTGTGGGAAGTGCCATGGAATCCATATCTTCTAATACTATGCTTTTCATAATATTCATAAGGTAGACCATATAAATATGATTTTTTAGGCATAGACTGATGGAATGCAGTATCAAATACAGCTACTTGTGTTACACCAGGCACATTTTCCTTAGCAGCTTCAATTCCGTAGATATTTGGAGGGTTATGTAGCGGAGCTAGACTAATACAACGATCTAAAGCACTCATAACCTCATCATTAATAACAACAGATTCAGAGAACTCTTCTCCCCCGTGTACAACTCTATGTCCTACTGCATCAATTTCTTCAAGTGAAGATAGAACTCCATGTTGTTCATTAGTTAGAGCATCAACAACTAATTTAAATGCTTCTTTGTGATCACTAACATCTTTTTCGATTTCTGTTTCGTCACCATTGTGAGGTTCATGCTTTAGTTTAGAGCCTTCAATACCGATACGCTCAACAACACCTTTTGCTAAAACATCCTCATTTTCCATGTTAAAAGCTTGATACTTAAGAGAAGAACTACCACAGTTAATCACTAAAATCTTCATCATCACGCCTCCTTTATGTTATTTAAATAACGAACAATAATTCTCACCCACTATTGTATTAACTTTTCCAAGAAAAAACAAGGTTCTTACAGCATATTACATATAATTTCTAAGAATTTTGGTTACAAAAAAACTGCTTCCAGGTACTATCACAACTAACCAAAATAAAATAAATGAAAAATTATTAATGAATCCATATCCTAGTGTAACTAAAACACCTAAATAAATAATTAATATAGATATTTCTCTTAAAAGAGTTTTTTGGCTTGTAACTTTAACATGACTACGAAGGAGACTTATCATATAGTTATAATCTATAAAATAGTTTAGTAAAGAAAAAGGAAGTAGTAATCCGGTGGTAATTAATGAAAGTCCTAGATTAGTCCCTTGAAAATACCTAGCTACAGTAACTGTTAATGATAATACTCCTCCAAAGGCCACTAAAAAAATAACCCAATTTATTTTCTGTAACATGGTATCTCCTCCGTACAATTCATATAAATAAAACTACAACAAAAGCTCCTCAGGGGATAGAGGAGCGACTATTTTAAATCAAAAATTCTGACATCACTGATGTAATTTGGATCTACCATCATTTTAGAATTATTATTTGTTTTGATGATTAATAACCCTTTTTCATTAGCACCTAAAAAAACACCTGTTTTCCAGCCATTATTTGACTTTAATTTAAAACTAATTCCTGAACCACGAATTATTTGTTGTCCTTTGATTGTAGCGTAAGTTTGGAGGCGTTGAAGTCGTTTTTTAGTTCTTGCATCTTTTATTTTGATACTTAAGTAAATTAAAGATAGTGCAATTATAAAGGGACCGACATCAGTTTCAAAGAGAACTCCTTGTACGAATTTAAATAAATTAATTATTTGTTTCATTATTTTCACCTCCCTTCTACTATTATAAAAGAAAGAACGATTTAGGTGAACCATTTTTTTAAAAAAGATGTCTATATAAAGGGGGTTAATTAGTTTGTTTATGAGAAGGCTAGTACTTATGAGTAGAGCTGAAAAAATATTTATGTTTATAATGATATGTTTATTTATTGGAGTTATTATTTGGTTTTTTGCTTGGATAAACACGGGAGGAGCAGATATTTCTGATTCTAGAGAAATTTGGCCATTAGAAGAAGGGGCTAGTTGGAGATATCAAGTTGAAGGAGAAGGAGCTGAAGATGAAGTAATAGTTACAGTAACTAAAGCTTTAGATCAAAGTACTTATCATCTTCAATTTGATTATGGAAGTCATGAAACCTTAGAACAATATACCTATCAAGATGATGGATTAATTTGGGATGCAATTGAAAACCCTTTGGGAGAATATCAACGAGTACCAGCTCAATATTTAATTAAGTTTCCCATTGATAGAACACATGAATGGGAGTGGCAAGGTGAATTACTGCCAATATCCGGTGAAGAGTTGGGGTATAGTGGAAAAGGAGAATTTACTCAATCTGGGCTTACAACTATTGATTTACCAATTGGTAGATATGAGGGTATTGAAATAACGAGTACGATGAATATTAATATACAGGGAGAAAAAAATGAGATTGAAGAAACAAGAGTTTATGTGCCTGAAATTGGTTTGGTAAAACAAGAAGTTGTAGAAAATGGACAGTTAAAATTAAAAAAATTATTAACCGATTATCAGATGGAGTAATAACTGTATAATTAGAAAACAATTTGGTTTAATGGTGGTGTTATTATGAATAAAAGATATCTAGTACTACTACCGTTTATTGGAGCTATTTGTGCTTATTTTTTTATGGCAACTGAAGGCATTAGCCCACAAAGTTTGCGACCTATATTAGTTAAATGGCAAAGGTATGCACCAATTATATTTTTAACTATGCACACTATTCGACCATTAACTTTTCTTCCTACGTCTTTGTTAGTATTATTAGCTTCATTATACTTTGATTTTTTTACAGGATTAATCTTAAATTTAACTGGTTTAATATTAGGTATGACTTTAGCATATTTTTTAGGTAACTATTCAGGACGTGAATGGTTAGTTAAAAAATACCCGAAAAGTAAAGATATATTGACTAAAATTCAGTCAGGTGGATGGCCACTTATAGCTAGTATTCGGTTATTTCCATTAGTTCCTGTAGATATACTTAGTTATACTAGTGGAGTTTGTAATATCCCGTTTATTTCTTATATAACTGGTTCTATTTTAGGATCTTTACCTTCACTTCTTTTCATTATGACTTTAGGAGCGGGTGTAAGAGGTGGTGACTTTATAGTAATAATCCCATCTGGTTTATTGTTTACTTTGTTGATTATTTGGGCTTGGAAAAAGCTAAAAAAGGTCTATTAAAACTAGAAATGGACAAGCTTAATAAAAGTTTGATATCATCTAAACTATCAAACTGAGATAAAACATATGAAATTTAACGTTTAGTTAAGTGGTAGTTACCCTAGCATGTTCATACACTAATTTTTTCACACCTTTTTTGAAATAGGACTTTTAAAACTCATAAGAGTAATCAAAGTAAAGATTACAGGGATATTAGTGTATTAAAGGGAGGGATGGTATGTTTAGTATTTATCAAATTCTATTGATACTAATTGGAGCTAGTGCAATTATCGTACATTATATTTATGACAAAAAAAATTGGGTAGATGTATACGCAGGTGCTCAAAGTAATATAGGAGAGGTTCAAGAGATATATAAAATATTAAGAGATAGTGGTGTTAAATGTAGGTTAAAGACTAGAAATCAACCTATTAGTAGGATGCAAACATCTCAAATCGTATCAGCTGTTGTTCAGGTTAAAAAGGATGAAGAACATAAAGCGACAAAACTTATTAATGAAAAAAGATAACAGGGCTATTTTAAAACAGCCCTGTATTGATAACAGTTTATGGAATTGCTTTAAAGTTATATCCGTCAAAACTTAATTCATGTAAAACTTTCGGTAGTGCTTTTATTGTATTGTGACTACCTGGTGAATCATGTAAGAGAACTATTGGGTCCTGTCTTGTATTAACACCTTCTAATACATTATGTTTAATGGTTTGTGGTTTTGGTGTAGGTATAGCTGTATCACCAGATGATACACTCCAGTTATACACTTTATAACCATGTTCATTTAGAACCTCACGCATTTCATCTGTTAAATGCGGATAAGATCCACCAGGTGGACGAAAGATTGTTGTTTCTTTTCCAATAATATCTTTTATTATTTCTTCAGTTTTAATAAGTTCTTCTTCAAAAGATTCAGGTGAGTCGTAAACTTTGTCATAATCATGGGTATAACTATGGTTTCCTATTCTGTGTCCTTCATTATGGATTCTTTGTAAGATGTGTGGGTTATTTTTAGCTGCCCTACCAATAACAAAAAAAGTTGCCTCGGCATCATACTGATCTAATAAATCTAAAACTTGTGGTGTTAAATTGCTAGGTCCGTCATCAAATGTTAAATAAACTATTTGGTCATTAGATGTTTCTGGGAGTGGTTCTAAACTTTCTCCAATTTTATCAATAGATTTTTCTTCATCACCTGTAGTTATTCGTACAAGGTTGTATTCACTTACCCAGTCTACATCTAATTCAAAAAGTTCCATAAGGTCTCTTAAGGGAAGCCAAGTGGTACCCCTTGAAATCTTAGGTGGGTTTTCTAGTTCATGATCATCGTAATTTTTTTCAGCTATATTACTACCAGGGGTAAGCTTAATTAAATCCCATTCTTTATGGATAGTAATTAGTTCTGTTTCACTATCCCAACTTACATTAGCTCCAACTTCTTCAAAAACCCCCCTAAGTGGTACCATTGTTCTACCATTAATTATTCTTCCTGGTATTGGAACTAGTGTATCATCAACTACGATTTGTGTTTGCTTGATAGTTTTGTCCATAGCAACGGTATTAGATGGCATTATTATTAAAAAACCTAAAATAATTGAGATAAAAAGTGATAATAGTACTTTAGTGTGATTCATAGAAAGCTCTCCTTCCAACTTAATTTTATAGCTTTACACTATCTTTTAAAAAATATGCACGTATATGTATAATTATAATCAATTCTGTTAAATTTAACAATTAGTACCATTGAAATATTTTCTATAGATAAGATTAGAGCTTATTTTTAACTATTGTAATCTTAGGATATTATGTTATAATATTCCGAGTTGAAAGGAGGAGAATGATGACTCAAAAATGTGTTCTTGATTTTGAAAGTTCCTGTAATAGTTGTGGTGAGTGTAAATTATGTGATTTAGATAAAGAAGTTGAGTGTATAAACTGTATGAAATGTGTACTAGATGATAAAGAATCAAGGTTTATGACAATTGATGAAATAAAAAATGATCCCAAAAAAAAAGATGACATTTAAACTGAAAAACTTTCATATAAATTGTAGAGGTGCATAAAAAGGAAAAAGGAGGGAGAGCTATGCATACCATTGGGGGCGCAGATAAGCTTTATTTACTGTTTGTCATTGGATTAATTTTAATCATGGCTTACTTACTCTTACTTGAAGATGAAACTGTATCTTTATTTAGTAGTGAAGATAGAACAGAAAGCTTTGAAGGACAATTAGATTTATATCGGATTAGAAGCTATTTAAAACAACAAGTAGAACAAGAAACTCTCACAGAGCATGATGAGACCCAAACAGTCAGCAGGGTAAGAAAACAGTTCTCTAATAGAAAAGATACTGAAGATGAAGTTATAGAGGATGATACTAACTTTCATATTTTTGAAACACCATTTGAACAATTAGAACCAGAAGCTAAAATGATTTCTGAAATTACACCATTACCTAAAGAAGTATCTGAAAAAATACTTGATCAAGCAAAAGGTTTAGAGTTAGACTTAGCACTATTACTAGGCTTAATAAAAGTAGAAAGTCATTTTGATCCACAAAACGTTAGTGGAGCAGGAGCTATAGGGCTAATGCAGCTTATGCCACATACTGCAGAAGCACTATCTAATAACTATAATTTCGAGTATTATCAAGAACGATTATATGACCCATTCTTTAATGTTAAGCTTGGAACTAAACTATTAAGATATTTAATTGACACATATGATGGTGATATTCACAAAGCATTAACTGCTTATAACCGTGGTCAAGGTGGACTATCTAGCTATATGAGTCGTAATGGTACAGCAGAAAGCAGTTTTTCACATTGGGTATTAGAAGAGGCTACAGTATTTGAAAACAAGTTACAAAAACATACTCACTAAATTTGGGACCTAAGACAGGTCCCATTTTTTTATCAAAAAGGATTTTAATTTCGCTTCACGAAAAAACCTACATAAGCATTTCAAATTATATTACTAAATAATATGTTAATTAGTAATATAATTTGAAAAGGAGAGACATGTATGTTTAAACAACTGTCCGGTGAACAAAGAAGAGAATTAATCTTAAATGGTAATTTATACAAAGCTGTAACTTTTTTGGCATGGCCCGTTATGATACAGTCAACCATGATGATCTTAGTTGGTGCTGTTGATATGATGATGGTTGGACATTTAGGTTCAGATGCAGTTGGCGCTGTCGGGATGGCACGACAGGCCATTCAAATTATTGGGATATCTATTATGGCTGTTGGGATAGGTTCAACAGCGACTATTGCAAGATACTATGGAGATAAAGACATAAAGGGAGCGATAAATGCTACCGGACAGGCATTGTATTTTTTTGTGATTTTTGCTTCTGCTAATACATTAATAGGCCTGTTATTTTCTGAAGGAATTATGCATTTATTAGGAGCAGAAGGTGATCTATTACTTTTAGGGTCTAAGTACCTAACAATCTTTTTTGCAGGTTTAATATTTTTCTTGGGCAATTTTACCTTACGCTCTATTTTTCAAGGTACAGGGGATACTAAAACACCGACCTAGATTGATTTTGCAACTAACTTAATAGTTAATTAACTTATTTGATGGTGAACCAGAGGTTATTAGGATTGGTAGTAATTTTGTACGGATATTAGCAATTGTTGAACCAATACATGCTATGGGACTTATTTTAGCAAATGCTCTACAGGGTGCAGGTGACACTATGGCACCTTTCTATATTTCAACATGGGTTATACTTAGAATTCCGTTTGCTTACTTTTTTGCTTTTATTATTGGTCTACAATCATCAGGTATCTGGATAGGTATGGCTCTTACACAATTATTACAAGGTGTATTAACTGCACGTAAATGGAAAGAAAAGGAGATAGTTTCTGAAGAAAAATATACTGTTGAAAGTTAATACCTATAATAACAGGAAAAACAAACTATTTTATAGAATATATTACCATAGAAACAGATAGTGTAGGTAAAATTATACTATTTGTTTAGGTTTTACATAAAGGAGACACACTGGCTAAGAAATTTAATAACCTAGCGAAAATAAACTAATCTGGAGGTGTTTTAAGATGCATAAGTTGTTACAAGATAAGTCTAAAAATATTGTGCTGTTAATACTTTTAGTAACTACCCTAATAATGTTAACTGGTTGTGGAGATGAAAATGGTGAAGAGGAAGTGGATGAACCTATTGATGAATCTTCAAATGAAGAAAAAACACAATCTGTAAGTGATATTGAGCTTGTAAGAAGAGAAAAACCACTCTTTATTTCTGATAAAAAAGTTCTTTATACTGGTCTAAGAGAAGACTATTATGAAAAAGATGAGAGAGAAAAACATTGGGAAATCTTTTATCATGACCTAGAAACGGATGAAAATGAAGTAATAGAAACTGAATTTTGGGTTAACCTTGCTTCTTATTTAGATTTCACCGGTGAGTATCTAATTTTACCACAAGAAATAGGGGAGTTAGAAATTTTAGATACTGATTTTAATTCGATAGATGTTCTTGGAGCAGAATGGATAAAAGGTTATCTAGAAGATGATTCTCTTTACTTTAAACCTAGTGGTTTAACTGACTCTGAAATTGAAAAATATAATGTAGATGACAAGTCAATAGATTCTTTATACCATAGTGAAGGACAGGTTATGTTTGAGTTATTAGATAGTGATAAAGGAATTATATATGAAGAAAATCAAAGGCAGATAAAGGAATTAAATTTAGAAGATGGTACTAGTAACCAAATTAAGGGTTTTAATAATCAGGTGTTAGACCTAGAAGTTGGTTATATAACTCCTAGAGAAAAAGATATGTTTATTGTAGCACTTGATTCAAATGTAGGAAGTACTATTGAGATTTATAATACTAACGGAGATAGAGTGCAAAGTTTTGATTTTCAAGGGTTTGAGCCAAGTTTAAATTTATCGCCTACAGGAGAACATCTGTTAATTACAGTAGAGGATAAAGGTGGTCCGATTACTACTCTAGTTGATTTAAATGATTTTTCTAAAAAAGATGTACCTGGTATAAATAATGCATCTTGGGGACCTAATGGTGATAAATTTGTTTATGAAACACCTATTCGTGATGTAGAAAAGTATAATTTAGATGACAATACAACGAAGGAATTACCTCTACCTACAAAAAATCATTAAAAATTATTCTGAGTATGATACGTATCACAGATCCACTAAACATCTACTGTTAAAATGTAGCTAACAATTAACAACAGAGGAGGTAATTCGGATGGTCAAAAGAAAAATTGTTCAAATAGATGAAGAAAAGTGCGACGGTTGTGGTTTATGTGTACCCGCATGTGAAGAAGGTGCTATTGAAATTATTGATGGAAAAGCTCGTTTAGTAGAAGATAAATTATGTGACGGATTAGGAGATTGTCTTGGTGAGTGCCCACAAGATGCAATTCAAATTATTGAGCGTGAAGCAGAAAATTTTGATGAAGAAGCTGTTAAAGAACGACTTGAAGAGCTAAGAAAAGAGAAGGCTAAAAAAGAACAACAAGCACCAGTTGGTGGAGGATGTCCTGGAAGTAGAATAATGCAAATTAATAAAAAAATAGACACTAAGGAAGATAATAGTAAAGAAGCGAGTTCAGAGCTAGAACAATGGCCTGTACAGCTACATTTAGTTTCACCACATGCACCTTATTTTGAGGATAGTGATCTGTTAGTGGCTGCTGATTGTGTACCTGTTGCCTATCCTGAGTTTCACAGAAAATTATTAAAAGGTAAATCAGTTGCTATTGGTTGTCCTAAACTAGATGAAGCTGATGCTTATATTGAAAAGTTAGCACAAATATTTACTGTTAATGATATAAAAAGCGTCACTGTAGCAATTATGGAAGTACCTTGTTGTTCAGGACTTCTAAGTATTGTAAATAAAGCTATTGAAATGTCAGGAACAGATTTAGAAATTAATCAACAAGTAATCGGAGTAAATGGAGAGAAAAAGTAAATAGTAGTCCTTTAAGTCGCAGTTTAGCTGCGACTTTTTTATTATTAATTAGAAATTTTAATATAACCACTTTTTTTATTTTAGAGTCGGTGATATCATTATTTAGAGGCTCAAAGGAAATGAGGTGATTTATTTGACAACAGAAACAGTTTCACAAAAACGTGATTTAACAACAGGTAGCATACCTAAAAAACTAATAAGGTTGTCACTTCCTATTATGGGCGGAATGTTTTTACAAACTATCTTTAATATAGTGGATACATTTTTTGTTAGTAGAATAAGCTCTGATGCTATTGCTGCTGTAAGTATGAATATGCCAATTTTATTTATTTTAATAGCTATAGGAAATGCAGTTGCAGTAGGGTCTAGTTCATATATAGCTAGAAGTTTAGGTGCAAATGAACAAGAACAGGCAGAAAAAACAGCTTCTCAAGCAATTACATTAGCCATAGTTTTTGGAATTATAACTACTATTATTGGTGTGTTATTTGCACGACATATAATTTCTCTTATGGGTGCAACAGGTAATCTTTTTTCTATGGCTTTAGATTATACCAGTATTATATTTTGGGGTAATTTAATTTTCTTCTTGTTTTTAGCATTTGATGGTATACTTCGCGGTGAAGGTGATATGAAGACATCTATGAAAAAACAATTTGTAGCTGTTGGATTTAATATTTTATTAGACCCTATTTTTATTTTTGGTTTAGGTCCAATACCTGCTATGGGAGTCGGAGGTGCAGCTTTAGCTACTGTTTTAAGTAGATTCTTAGGGTTAGTATTTCTAGTTTGGCACTTTTATTCTGAAAGGTCGACTATTAAATTTGATATGACTAAATTAATTTTTGATATTAATATCATAAAAGAAACCATGACAGTAGGTCTACCAGCTTCAGCTTCACAAGCTATGATGTCTATGACACTGTTTGTATATAATCGTTTAGCTACAGGTTTTGGAGAAGAGGCAGTAACTGCTTTAGGACTAGGTTTTCGCATTGATTCACTAGCTATTTTACCTGGGATAGCAATTGGGATAAGTACAGTTACTATGGTAGGTCAAAATTATGGAGCAGGAGAAATGGAAAGAGTACGTAAGTCTTACTGGACTGCTCAAATTATGGCTGTTGGATTTATGACTTTTATGGGAATTATTTTATTTTCTTTTCCGCAATTTTTCATAAGTATCTTTTCTGAAGAACAAGAAGTTATGGATCATACTGTTAGTTATCTTAAAATACTACCTGTGTGTTATCCATTTTTAGGTAGTGGACTGATATCTGCTCATGCATTTCAAGGTTTAGGTAAAGCGGTACCTGCCTTAATTATTAGTCTTATTAGGGTTGGTTTTGTAGGTATACCTTTATCACTGTTTTTAACATCACAAACAACATTAGGTGCAACAGGTATTTGGTTATCTTTAGGATTATCTGATTTTACTTTTTTTGCTATTGGAATGTTATGGTTTAAAACAACATTTAAAAAACTTTCATATTTTGAACCCAAAAAAGAACTCACTACTTAACAAGCTTTTTTAGGACTTTCTTCTAAAGAAGCTTGTTTTGGTCTAGTATAAAAACTAAGACAAAAGTAACCATAATAAAGAAGGTTTTTATAATAGGTTTTTTGGGGGGTATTTTATGAAAATAAAAGATAGAATGTTATTAGGAATAGTTGCAGGATTAATTGGAAATATACCAAAGACTATAGTGGATGAGCTGACACTTAAAAGAAAAAGTTCACAAGTATCTTTTAGAGAAACTGCTGCTGGTTTATTAGTAAATAAACGAAGTGAAGCATCAAAACTTCAAGGTCGTATCCTTGGTGAACTTTTTGATATGGGGATGTCATCATTAGGTGGAATAGGGCTAGTTTATCTATTATCAAAAACTGGGCGAGATCATATAATTACTAAAGGTATTTTTTCAGGTATAGCCCTTGGTACCTTAATAACTGTTATTCTAAATAACTTACCCAGTAATAAGGTAGAACCTAAAACTGCATCTAGTAATCTATCATATATGTTAAGTCAAGGGATCTTTGGTCTAACTGTGGTAGGTTGTATTTCTAAATTAGGTCATTCATCATTATTTGATACAAAACCTTTTAATAATTATTTAAAACCAACAGAAAAAACCTCAGAACAAGAAAAGGGTTAAACTCAAATAATGAGTTTAACCCTTAAATTTATCTAAATCGTTTAGATATTTGATATGTTTTATTACTTGTTTTTCTAGATACTAGAAGATATGTGATTGCAGGAAGTAAACCTAATAAAGCACCTGAAATAATATCTAATGGAAAGTGTATACCTGTATAGATCCTTGAAAAACCAACAAGTGCTGCAATAATACCCACATATGGGAAATAACTTCTCATATGAGTTAAGAATAGACCTGCAATTGCAAAACTAGCTGTAGTGTGGTTACTAGGTAGTGAAGGGCGTATCTCTTGTTCAATCATAGGAATTATATCAAAGACTACAAAAGGTCTAGGCCTCATTATAAGTTCTCGTAAAAGATTTGATAGTAGAATTGGAACTAGAATCAAAAAACCGATAAGTGCCATGTTAAAAAAAAGTGTCTTAAGTGCTTTGTTTTTTTCTTTTGTTACACTAAGCTCTCTTTTTATAATTCCTAGTATTCCTATAAGTAAAATTAATGCCATGAAAATTTTAGAATAGCCAGCTATGAAAACAAAAAGTGAATCCAAGATTGATATATTCCCATGTAGTGAATGAATTAATTGAAATCCTATCTTATCTAAGTCTGTTATCAAAGTGATCACTCCAACTTATGTTACTTGTCAGTTATAATTAGTGCATTTGAAATGCTTCTAGGAGTATTAGGTGAATAACTGTTTTGATATTTATCATCAAACCACATCATAGATGACCCTCCACCATCTAGATTTAAAGCATCATGTGCACCGCGATCTTTCATAAACTCTCCTAACTCTTCTAGAGTCATTCCTATACTAGTACCAGGCTGTCTACCATCTACTACAGTGAAGATAATATCGTTATCAGAAGTTATTCCTATTGCTGTTCTTGGTGAACGTCCTTTACTGATATTATCAGAAACACCTTCTAAAACTGAACTAATCTCTACTTTGTTATTTTCAATAATTCTAGGACTGCCACCTAAACCGAATTTGATTTCATCTAGGTTTTTATCTCCTAAGTCCCAAGTTAGATCAGTGTTAACACCAGTAGATAATAAGTTGATCTTATCTTGATTACCGTTAATATATTCTTCATGAATAGATAGTACAAAACCTTCACTTGGAATATTACTATTACCATTTTTAATGTGGGTAATAGTACCATTACTATCTATTACAAATTCTTTATGATTTCTAATGTGTGAAGTGCTTGTACCTGTAGTATTCCCATGTTCACTAGTGTAGATTATGACATCTTTTCGTTCTCTATTTCTATTTATTCCGTCTATTTCTATACTAATATCTTTGTCTTTTATAAAAAGTTCTCCACCGTTAAAGGTAGTCCTTTCAATACTAGGTTCCCCATCAGTGCTATAAAAGAAAGCCGATCTATTATCTGATGGTTCTCTATACAGCCTTTGATTATGGGCATATAAACCGATTGGATGACCAGCATGCCAGAAAAAACCACCATTTATAGCAGCTATAGCCTTATTTCTCTTTGCGATATTGTCTAATCGTTCTAATCCAGCAAATCTATTTTGTGCTAGAACTAAATCAGTTTCTAAGGCTGAGTTTGAGTCTAATTTTAGTTCATAAATTTTAATAGGCCCATCTTGTACACTTTTTCTTATGGAACTAAACTTTAATCCTTCAGTAATTTCTTTTTCTTCTATTGTAGCTTCGAACTCTTTTGGTATTGTAAAAGCAAGTTTTTTATCACTTTCTTTGGTTTTAATTTCAGGTACTGGATAGTTAAGAGAAACTTTTATGGTACTTGCATAGTTTTTCACATCTTTATTTTCGTCTTTTTCATTACGTTCTACCTGGCTAGTTTTTATTTCTTTTAAAAGTGGATCATTAAAGGTTAAGGTTTGTTCTTTGAGCTTTGCTGAATCAATAATAATTTCGAAATCGCTTTCTTTTTCATTGAAATTTAATTCATATGCAGCACTTTCATCTAAATCATCAAAAACCATTTCTATTCTATCATCCTTTTTATCCACATCAAAGTCTATTTTATTATATTTTTCATCATCTTTGTCTTCAGACTCTTTTGGTTCAGTTAAGGTTACGGTACCATCTGATTCATCCCAGACTACATTATAACCAAAGTTCTCAGCTAGAAACCTTAATGGTATAAAGGTTCTTCCATTTTCAACATACATTGGAGAATCAAATTCTTTTTCTATGGGTATATCTAACTCATCAGAAGATATGAGAGCTATGTTACTATTTATAGTCATAGTAATCTTAATATCTTCTTTATATAAAGTAACTTCCTTAGTTTCTTCATTATATTCTACGTAAGCTCCTAACTCTTCTGAAATATTTCTAACAGGTCCAAATAATCTTCCGTCTTTTAATTGTGGTAGTACTCCCTCTGTTATTTCAGTATCATCTATAAAAATGGGAAGTTTGGATCCACTACTATCTTCACTTGCAATAACTGGACTTGTAATTAGAGAAAAAGCTAAAGTCCCTGATAGTAACTTTTTATAAATCTTATCCTTTAGTAAATATTCTTTTAATATATTCATTTTAATATAAACACCTCCGAAAAAGTTTGTTAAGTACATTTCTTTAGACGACATATCTGTAAAAAAGTTCTCATATAAACTTAAAATACCATTTAACCATGAATTTTTTTAAAATATTTTTCTATCACCTGGATCTAAATTAGCTGTTGATTCGTCTAAAATAACGACCTGTAGTTTTAAAAGCCATAGCCCGTGTTAAGATCTTTAGTGGAAAGTTGCTTTACGATCACATGTATATCAATTACCATTTTTATTTAGTGACTTGTCTATGAATTCAAAGCTTTGTGTATTTTGTGTTTAGGGTAACCTTTTGCTTTGAAAAAAATTATTAAAAAGGTTTTAACTAAAAACTAACACAAAGAATGATATTATCTTTATGGCTTTTGTGAAATTTTTTATAGGAAAGAGAGGTGTAGCGTTTTAAGTTAATCGATTCTCCTTGTAAAAAGTATAAGATGAAATACTGATTCTTTCATAGTATATTTTACCATGAATATATATACAAATAGAAGCCTTGAAAATAGAAGCCTTGAAAAATTGTTAGAAATACTTGAAAAATTGTTAGAAATAAAAGAAAAAATATTTAAATTATGGTATTATAAAGATACCATAATTCGAGTTTTATCGACTTAATAGGAGGGGATTGTTATGAAACGATTATTGTTATTAGTAGTAATGTTATCTTTAATGGTATTTTTATCAGCATGTGGTGAAGAAGAAAAAGAAGAAACTACTGTTTCTTTATACTTTCTAGAAGAATCTGAAACAACTTTTGAACTAGCAGAAGAAACTAGGGAAATAGAAGATGCTAGTCCTAATAAAGCTTTAGATCTATTATTTCAAGGACCTGAATCTGATGAATATGGAGTTTTAATAACAGAAGAAACTAAACTTAAAGATTTTTGGATAGAAGAAAATATAGCTCATGTTGATTTTTCTTCTGAAATTTCACAAGCAGCTTTTGGTTCAGAACCAGAACTTTTACTAATTCAATCAGTAGTCTATACATTGGTTCAATTTGAAGAGGTAGATAAAGTTCAATTTTTGATTGAAGGAGATATTGTTGATAGTATTGCTGGACATATATATACTGGAGAACCAATTAGTAAGGATGATATTTAAATAATTATTTGCACAGTCTGTGTTTCAAAATTTAAAATGATAATGCAAATAAAGGAGGGGTTGAATGTCTAATAATCAACCGGAAAATATCTGGAGTGATGAACTTTTTACAAAGTACTATTTAGATATGATTAAAAATAAGTATCCAGCAAATCAGACAGAAAGAGAAGCTAACTTTATTGAATCTGTTACAAGTCTTTTTATGGGGGACAAGCTATTAGATCTCTGTTCTGGATGTGGACGCCATGCACTAGCTATGGCTAAAAGAGGTTATAATGTAACAGGTGTTGAATTAAGTGAGCATCTAATTAATAAAGCAGAAAAACGTCTTAAAGATAGCCCTGTTACTGATCAGGTTTCTTTTATTAATGATGATGTAACTAAATTACATGAACGTGACTTAGGGACAAAATTTAGAGCTGCCTATACTTTAGCCTCTTTAGGATATTATATGAGTGATGAAGATGTAGAAAATACGCTTAAAGGAATATATAATCATTTAGAGTCACAAGGCTTCTTAATAGTAGATGTCAAAAATAGAGAACATCTTTTAAGAAACTTTAAACAAAAAGACTGGGTTAAAACTAAAAATGGATTTACTTGCTTTAGATATACAAAATTTGATTTTGAATCTAGCTGTACAATTAACTATAAACATGTAAAGCCACCACATGGTGATGAGGTTATGTACTCCCAGTGGATGAGAGCTTATACTTTAAAAGAGATGTTTACAATTATGACTAAAACAGGTTTTAGCCCTCAAAGAGTGTATGGTAACTTTAAAAGGGGACCATATGATATTAACTCACAACGGATGATAGTTGTAGCTACTAAGGAAAGTTAATAGAGTCTGTTAAGTTGTTATGAAAAAAGAGCTCTTTTACTCGCAAGATTTGAAAGAATTTCATCGTCATGCTGCACTATGTAGCAGCCAAAAGGTTCTAGATTTATTGGAATAAGAGATGCCAGCAACTTGAGTCAACACATTGCTTGTCCTAACAAAGTTAAAAGCAAACACAAGCAATAAGCTTGTTAGCAGACTGGTAAGAAGCAAATCCTCTGCGTTGTTTAACCCAACTTTTAAGTATCTGGAAAAAAGATTCAATTAAGTTGTTAGAAATATCATCTTGAAAAGACTAAACTCTGATGTGACTAGAATTTGGGAACAAAACTTTAATAGGAGCATTGTAAGCCCAATATCTATCATCTGGGGCATACAACTTTAGCCATGGATCAGTCTCCTTTCTCTCGGAGGGTTTTGCTTTCGCCTAAAAACATCTTAACTCCGAGACGGAGACTGATTCAAATATCATACAACTTAACAGAACTAGTTAATATGATGGGAGGGTTTTTAAATTAGTTTACCTGTCAGTGAAGAAAAGCCGATCGAATTATATGTAAATGATCGAAAATTTGCTACATTTATGTGTACTCCTGAATATCTAAAAGAACTAGCTTTAGGTCATTTATTTACTAAAGGAATTATTTCAGATATGTTTGATATTAATATTATGAATGCTTGTGATGAGCTTAATACTATAACAGTTACTCTAAACAAAGACATACCTGAAGATCAATTTGATGTAAGTAATGTTATTACAAGTGGATGTGGAAGTGGTGGGCAGATCCAAGAGGATATAGAAAATAATAGTATAGACTCTAACTTATCAGTTTATGATAGCTTATTTAGAAACTTTTTTGTCGATATGTATAATAGATCAATAAAATATCTTAAAACAGGAGGAATACATTCAGCAGCCATTGCTGACTCTAAAGAACTATTATTAGTCCGAGAAGATGTTGGTAGACATAATGCAGTAGATAAAGTGATTGGAGCTAGCCTTATAAAAAGATATGACCCCTCTAGTTGTATAGTGATTACAACTGGAAGATTATCTTCAGATATGGTTCTAAAGGCGCTAGGAGCAGGGTTTCCTATAGTAGCTACACGTAGTATACCGACAAATTTAGCACTAGAAATTGCACAAAAAACAAATATAACATTAATCGGAAGAGGTCATCGTGCAAGTGATAAAATAATCTATACAGGACATGAAAGAGTAAAATAAATAAGGTTTTTTTGACATCATCGGAACTTATTTGACATGTTCTCCGTCTTAAAATATGAAGTCAGTCGAATTTTGTAAGGGGGAAAAAGAAAGAGTAGGGAGTGGAACAGGTGTATAACTTAAAAAGAGTAACCTTATTAATCATTGTGCTACTAGTAAGCTTTTCTGCAACTTTATTAGCACAAGATGATATTGAGGTTAAAGTAGACGGAGAAGTGGTTAGCTTTTTAGATCAAGAACCGTACATTGATGATAATGGAAGAACTCAAATTCCAGTAAGATTTGTCAGTGAGGAATTAGGGGCCTATGTTGAATGGAACAGTGATGATCAAATTGTTGAACTAGACAATGGATCTGATGAAATTGTTTTAGAAATAGGAAAAGATAACTTCACTTTAAATGGAAAAGAGAAGTCTATGGACACAGCTCCGATACTAACTGACAAAGCGCGAGTAATGGTACCATTAAGATTTGTTAGTGAAGGGCTTGGTGCATATGTTGATTGGAAAAGTGAGAAGTATTTAGTAGATATCACTACACTAGATAACGAAGATAATTCAGATAATGAAACAGATAACGAAGATAATTCAGATAATGAAACAGATAACGAAGATAATTCTAACGAAGATGAGGACAAGCCTAACAAAGACAAGCTGGTTGAAATAACTCATGATAATCTAAATGTTCGCTCTGGTCCATCGACTGACTATGATCAAGTTCATCAAGTCCATTCAGGTGAAAGATATGAATTTGTAAAAGAGTTTTTTAATGAAGATGAAGTAGAGTATACTGATTGGGTTAAAATTAATCTAGAGTCTCAAGATGAAGACAAAGGATGGGTAAGTAAAGACTTTGTTGAAATACATAAGCTAGATGACTCTTCTGATGAACAAGACGATCCTGAAGAAATACCTAATGAGTTTGTAGGTCCTATGGGTAATATAACCATTGCTTATGATAACTTAAATGTTAGAAAAGGACCAAGTTTAGATTATGATACACTTACTCAAGTACATAAAGATGAACAATACCCCCTACTTACAAGATCTACGAAAAGTAACCACCCTGAATACAATGAATGGTACAAAATTAAAATTGATGAAGATACCAAGGGTTGGGTAGCGGCTGACTATACTGCGGATGTAAGTTATGATGATGAATACGAATTACAGGCAATTAATTATGTTCATTGGGAACAAAATGATAATAATACAACTATTGGTTTAGGTCCAATTGAAAGAACAGATGTTAAAAGTTATACTTTAGATGATCCTGATAGGTTAGTGATAGACCTTGATGGAATCTCATTAAACACTGATGAGAATAACTGGAATATAGGTAGTAAAACAATAGCACAAGTTAGAGCCCGTGAAGATGATGACACTCTTAGGATAGTAATTGACTTAAACGAAAAAGAACATTACTCTCTATCATGGCAAGATTCACAGTTAATGGTAAGTGTTTATGCTTTTAGCCCGCTAAAAGATAAGAAAGTAGTTCTTGATGCTGGGCATGGTGGTTCTAATACAGGAGCGATTGGCCCAACAGGTTTAAAAGAAAAAGAAGTAGCCTTAGATGTTACTCTTATGACAAAAGAATTACTAACAGAATTAGGAGCAGATGTCTTTTTAACTAGAGATAGAGATATAACTATGACCTTAGATGAACGTGTGGAATTAACAAATAATTCAGATGGTGATATCTTTATTAGTGTACATGCTAATGGTCATCCAAATAATAATATCCACGGAACGGAAACTTTCTATTCGTCTGAAAGAAGTTCTCGGGATATTGAATTAGCTAGGGATTTACAAACAGGAATGTTAAATACCCTAAATAGGTTAGATAGAGGAGTTAAAGATAGTAGATTTAGGGTATTAAGAAAAGCAACAATTCCTGCAGCTTTAGTTGAGCTAGCATTTTTAACAAATGCAGAAGAAGAACAGCTTTTAAGACAGGATTCATTTAGAGAAGACGCTGCTGAAGGAATTGTAGAAGGTATATTAAATTATTTTAAAAATAATTATTAAGTAAAATTCCCCGAATGATATTTCATTCGGGGAATTTATATTAGGAAGTAACCTCTTCACCGGAAATAAAGATATAGTCTAAATTAGATTCTACACTTAGTGGGTCTCCGTCAAATACTAGAATATCGGCATCTTTTCCTTCTTCTAAAGTACCTACTTTATCATCAATACCTGCAATTTCTGCTGCATTAATAGTTATAGCTTTTAAAGCTTCTTCTTTTGGAAGCCCTTCTTTAACAGCTAAAGCAGCACAGATTGGAAGGGTATAGATAGGGATGACAGGATGGTCAGTAGTGATAGCAAACTTAACTCCTTCGTCATATAATGCCTTAGGTGTCTCAAATGAGCGTTCCTGTAATTCTACTTTAGATCTAGCAGTCATACTAGGTCCAACTACTGCAGGAATATCATGCTCTTTTAATTGTTTTGCAACTTTATGACCTTCAGTACAATGTTCTATTGAAAGGGTGAATCCAAACTCTTTAGAAATTCTAATTGCGGTCATAATATCATCTGCTCTATGAGCATGAGCCCTTACTGTTAATTCATTATTTAATGCTTTTCGAAGAACTTCTTTTTTGAAGTCTAAATCTACAGATTTATCATCATCAGCTTCTTCTAGTTTTCTTTGATATTCTTTTGCTTCAAAGAATGCTTTTCTCATTAGAGAGGCAGTAGCCATTCTAGTTGATGGACTTTTCTTTTGTGAGCTATATATTCGTTTCGGATTTTCTCCAAAAGCTGCTTTAAGACCAACAGGTTCTTCTTTCATAAGCATTTCATCAGCAATTTCGCCTTTAGTTTTAATGGCATAAGATTGGCCACCTATAACATTTCCACTTCCTGGACCTGTAATCACTGAAGTAATACCTTTAGTCCTAGCATCTCTAAGTCCTACATCAAAGGGATTAATTGCATCAAGTGCTCTTAATTCAGGTGTAATAGGACCAGTTAGTTCGTTAACATCATCTCCTTCAAAGGCATTACCTTCTTCGAAAACTCCTAGATGAGTATGTGGATCAATCATTCCGGGCATAACAGTTTTCCCAGAAGCATCAATTTCTTTTGTCCCTTGAGGAGTCGTTAAATTAGGACCGATTTCTGCTATCTTCCCGTCCTTTACTAAGATGTCTTCACCTTCTCGGTTTTTACCTGTCATGGTAAGTATATTAGCATTTTTGATAATAAACATATATGACCCTCCTTATAATTCTCTTTTATCGTTCATAATAAATATTTCGCCATCCTAAATGAAATACCTTCTAAATTAAATAAATATAAACTAATATAAAAAATTCGAATATTTACAAAATAAAAATTATTTCAGGGAGGTATTTTACAAAAGCTCAGCGAAATGGTAAACGTAAAAAAATATATAATTTTATGTCTCAAGTTCGGTATTGCAATTTTTCAGACTTGGTGTTACAATCAAAGCGCAAAATGAGTACCCACCAAAATACTTCCTGTCGTTCTAAAAAGGGATGACAGGTCAAAATCCGGACTTGGGGCCGCATGAGCGGCCCCTGTATTTTTTTTAGGGGGTTTTGGGTAGAATAATTGTTTGTATGGCGAAAAGGGGGTGAAAGTTTGAAAAATTATCGCCAAAGCCTAAATATTTTTATAGATGGTGGTTTTTTAGAAAAAGTTTTCTCAAAATTAGGCGAACCCAAAATAGATTATTTAAGACTCTATAGCTGGATAAGTAGACAAGTTATGGTTCCTAGATTGCGTACATATTATTATCACTGTCTTCCATATCAAGGTAATCCCCCAACAGTTGAAGAAAAAGATCGTTTTAGTAAAAAACAACGTTTTTTCAATAAAATAAGTAGTTTACCTAGATCAGAAGTAAGATTAGGTAGCCTTGCATATCGGGGGCGTAGTGAAGAAAAACAGCCAATCTTTGAACAAAAGAAAGTAGATGTGTTAATGGCATTAGATATTGCACGTTCTGCTTTTGAACAACAGATAAGCCATATTGCTTTGATTTCTAGTGACAGTGATTTTGTCCCAGCTATTCAAATGGCTAAAGATAAGGGTATTATAGTTTACCTTTTATATAGTCATGAGATCAAACCTCATCATGACTTAGTAGAAGCCTGTGATGAGATTATATACCTAACTATGGATGATATTCAAGAAATGGAATTAAAATAATCAAAAATTATTATTCTTAATTATAATTAAATTATTCGAAATATTATTATATATAAATTAATAAAAAATCTCCGGGTATCCCGGAGATTTTTTTAGTGGAGGGGGAGGGGGTAAAATGTTAGAAGGGGGAAGGTGATGGAAAAAACTTTTTACTTTTTACGGTTAGTTATTTGGATAAAAAGTAGCACAATCCGTTTCTTGGATGTCTTTAGCACCTGGTGGCTGTACTTCAATAGTTTTGGCAACACACTGGTTTCCTTGGTGCCAGTAATAGCAACTATCGACTACACACTTAACGCCATCAATCGGTTGGTTACGTTTTTCCAATGTTCCCCTCCTTTCTTTTTAGAAGGTTTGACCTTCTATTTTATATTTTTATCAGATACTGCCTAGATTATTGCTGGAAGTTTCTGATATAATAAATAAGTTTTCAAACTTCCAAAAGTGTAAACAATAAAAGAGAGGCAGGTCGCGGCCACCCTGCCTTATCAAAAAACAAGGAGAGTGATACTATGAAAAGTCGAGATTTAATAAGAATTGCGCTTATTGCAGCAATTTATGTGGCCCTTACGTTATTATTTGCTCCTATTTCATTTGGTGTAGTGCAAATAAGAATTTCTGAAGCACTAACAGTACTACCTTATTTATTTAAAACAGCAATACCTGGCTTAACTATCGGAGTATTTATAGCAAACATATTCGGTGGTTTAGGTCTAATTGATGTAGTATTTGGTAGTGCAGCTACTTTTTTAGCAGCAGTGCTAACTCGGAAAATGCCTTCTCCATTTTTAGCTCCTATCCCACCAATTATTGTTAATGCTTTAATTGTAGGCGGGTATCTAAGTGTATTATTAGATTGGCCAATTCTCATGGGGATGATGCAAGTAGGTGTAGGTCAATTATTAGCTTGTTATTTACTTGGAGTACCAGTACTATTAGGTATTACACGTATTTCAGCTAATAACGAATATCTTAGTGACTAAAGTAGTTTTTAATAATGGTTATAGGTGTATTTTGATCATCATTACCAAAAGGGTTTGTTTTTAGTAACTCTTCTAATTTATCTTTATCTAAACCAGAAGAGGCTCCTAATACGTCTACAAAACCTAGATCATTTACATCTACTATAGCACAGCTAGCATTTGTTTTTTCTGCAATTTGTTTTGATACCTTTTCTGGTTCTTTAGGTCCAAGTACTATATAGTGATCAAAAGGGTGCATAGTGCGTGCAACATCATCAATTCTAGCGACTTCAGAACCTGCAAGTTGATAAAAAACACCGTCTTTTTTTAATAATAACTTTCCTGCACCGCCTAATATAGCACCTAATAAAAGTCGAACTTTACCCACTTCTTTTGCGGCAAGTTCCATAGAAGCTGGGTTTGTTAGATTTCCATCACGTTTTGTATAATGGCATAAAGTTCTAGAAAGTATACTAGGATTAATTTTACTAGGTTTGAAATAACGTCCTTGACTGATAGCTAGAACACTTTCAGCTATACAAATAACGTCCTTATCTGTAACAATCTTTTTTGTATAGTTTTCAATAACTTCAACAATATCATCTTTATTAGTAATTAAATGTGTTCTAATAGGTATTAATTTTATTTTATTCATATTTAATTCCTCCAGATAAACCATGCTTACTATATTATATTAACAACACACTATGAAAGTGGAATAGTTAGCAGGAAAACTGAGAAAAGAAATAAGGCTGCCATAATTGGCAGCCTTATTAATTAATTGTACCAGCCACGTTTTTCCATAGCTTGGTATATCTCTTCTGCATGTTGTTGTTCTTCTTGTTGAATATGTTGTAAAGCTTGTCGAATTTGAGGTCTAGCACTTTCTAGTACAGTTACATCATAATATGAAGAAATATGCTTTTCTGTCATTAGCATATCATGTAGAATTGCTTGATCTGCGAGCTGGTCCTGACTTTTTTGTTTTTGATTACCTTGCTGGTTTTGGTTGTTTTGAAACAAGTCCACCATCCTCCTTTACATAAAAATTTTCAATTAACTTAATTTTGCTGTTGTTGTCCATATTGTTGTAAAATCTGATCAATTTGATCATAATGGGATCTTTCTTTGTCGGCTAATTTTTGAAATAGGTTACTTAGTTCTTGATCTGATAACTGATTAGCATAAGTTTGATATTTTGCTACACAAAGTTCTTCATATTCCTTTGCTTCCTGGAGGAGCTGTTGCTCTTTTTGTGATAGTGAATTAGTCAAGGATTGTTCCTCCTTTCTAAAGTTTTTCTAGTAATAGTATCCAAAGATATATTAAAAATTATGTATTAAAAAAAACTGAACCTATTTAGGTCCAGTTTAGAATTTAGTTAAATATTGTTCTCTTTCCCAAGGATGAACAGCACTTATATAGCTGTTCCATTCATGATTTTTTGCTGCAATAAAGCTTTTAAAGGCATGTGGTCCTAGAGCATCTTGAATAATTTTATCAGTTTCTAATTCCTTGATTGCACCTTTTAAATTATCAGGTAGTCTTTCTATCCCAAGTTCTTTCATTTCTTCCTCACTCATATTATAGATATTTCTATTAATCGGAGCAGGTGGTTCAATTTTATGCTTGATACCATGTAAACCAGCTTTTAGCATAACAGCAGTAGCTAGATAAGGGTTACAAGAAGTATCAGGGTTTCTCATTTCTACCCTTGTAGATGTACCTCTCTTAGCTGGAATTCTAATAAGAGGACTACGATTTTTTTCACTCCAAGCAATATAAACTGGTGCTTCATAACCTGGTACTAACCTTTTATAGGAATTAATAGTAGGGTTTGTGATAGCAGATATCGCTTTTGCATGTTGAAGTAGTCCACCAATGAAATATCTACAATCATCACTTAATTCTCGGTCACCTTCTGGGTCATAAAAAGCATTTTTCCGTCTTTAAATAGACTAATATTAGCATGCATACCAGAACCGTTGATCCCTTGGATTGGTTTTGGCATAAAAGTAGCATGAAGACCATGTTCTTTTGCAATGGTTCTTACTACATAACGAAAGGTAGCAATTTTATCTGCAGTAGTTAAAGCATCATCAAGTTGAAAACCAATTTCATGTTGGCCTGGTGCTACTTCATGGTGAGTAGCTTCTATTTCAAAGCCCATCTGTTGTAAGGTGATAGTCATATCTCTTCTTGCTTCTTCACCTTTATCAACAGGTGCTAAATCAAAGTAACCAGCTTTATCATGAGTTTCTAATAATGGCTCACCATCAGATCCTGTATGAAATAAAAAGAACTCATTTTCTGATCCCACATTCATAGTATATCCCATTTCCTTGGCTTCTTCTATTACTCGCTGTAGGGTACATCTAGGACAGCCAACAAAAGGTTCGTTGTTTGCATCATAGACATCACAGATTATTCTAGCGACTGTTCTATTAGTTCTCCAAGGAAAGATCATAAATGTATTTGGGTCGGGACGAAGGTACATATCTGATTCTTCAATTCTTACAAACCCTTCAATGGAAGATCCATCAAACATTAACTCACCATCTAAGGCCTTTTCTAACTGATTAACATTGACACTCCACACGCATAAATGCGTAGGATTCTCGGGTAGCTATGCGTCCTCAATTCATTTCTGCTTTAGACAGCTCCCAAGTTAAGGGTATGCCAGTACCCTTCCCATACCAGTGCATATAGCAGTATAGGCTGATAGACTTTTGCTTACGCTACTCCATCTATCACAGGTGCATGGATGATGTTCATTCCTGCTACCCGATCTCGGTGGGTTTTAAAACCACATGAGCATTGATAGTTTCTGTCTTTTACATGGTTGCGATTTCTACATATGGGACAAGTTTGACTCGTATATTTTGGATCTACATATTCTACTGCTATACCTCTTAGTTTTGCTTTGTACTCAATAAATAATGCTAACCGGTGGAATGACCATGTATGTAGGTTCTTTTCGTTTTTACGGCTTGTTCTTGCCGTGTTTCGGATATTTGACAGTTTTTCTAAGCGAATGACCGAAACTTGGTTTTCTATTGCAAAATCAACCACTTTACGGCTAATTTTATGATCTTGGTCTTTCATCCATCTTTGTTCTTTGTCATTTAAGGTTTTGATGGCATTTAATTTCTTGGCTTGACCTAGTTCAGAACGTTTTAACTTATATTTTCTGCGAATATACTTGTTTTTTCTTCCGTTTCCTATGAATTTTGTTTTTCCGGTACTTGTTACCGAAACAGCTGGAGCCTTCAATCCTAGATCTACTCCCATTACTGTATCAGTCTCTTTAGGTTTGGGTTCTGGTACTGTTACACATACTTGGGCGATCCATTTATTTGATTTTTTCGTGATGCGAAGTGTCCCTAATTTGTTTTTTAATAGATTCTGTTGGTACTCTGTTAAAATAGCTTTTACTGCAATTCGTTTTGATTTACCATTGATGTACACTGGAAATTCAATTGTGTTTTCTTTTATCCTATAGTTTTGGTTGTTCCATATGCAGACGGGCTTTTTTAAGACTGGTACTCTTTTTATCTTCTTGGATCTGCGGTAGACACTTTTTGCTTCACGAATAGATTGATTTTTTACTGCACTTGGCATAGATGCTTGAACATCTTTTGACGACAGCTTTAATGCTTGTTCTTCTTGTACCATTTTAGATACCAAAGCATTGATAGTTTTAATATATTCTTTTGAAATATTGGTCAGATGTTTTTCTTGGTTTTTAGTCGGCACTAGTTTTATTTTTACTGTTTGCTCCATTTAGTCACCCCCTTGTTTTCGTTTTAGTTCTTCTATATTCTTGTTTCATATGATTTAATTGTATATGTTTTTGCTTCATAGTACAACTTAATTTTATTAAAAAAAGGCTTTCATCCCACGATTGAAAGCGTGGGATGAAAGCCCTGATACTGTAAGAGCAACATTTTTAAGTACACCTGTTATATCAGTAAACTGTAGTCTAATAAATTCCACATTTTTATCTTTAACTTCAGCCATAATCTCTTCTCGTTTCATTTGTTCCACTCCTTGTTTATTATTCAAAACATTTTAGCACTTCACAGTATTAGTGTCAAAAGTTTAAAAAATTGGTCATAAATTATAGTGACCATTTTGTTTGAAAATTATATTAAGCTAAAAAAAAAGGCCCACCCTGAAGGCTGGGGCCTAAAGGGGGGCGATTATAACAGGGTGGGCCTTATAAGAGTGGTGTATATTAATTTCGACATAAAATTACGTAATTCCTTTCTAATTTATAAAAATAATAATTACTAATTAACATTTTTAAAAAAAAGACACGGCTAAAAGCCGTGTCGTAAGGATTATTCCATTGTTTCATATTCACTTTCAGATTCTTGGTCCATTTCAACACCCTGAACATTAACTTGAACAGCAGGAACCTCTAATCCAGTCATGGATTGAATAGCTTCTCTAATTGCTTTTTGTACTTCTTTTGCAGTTTCATGAATCTTAACGCCATACTGTACTACAATACTAATAGCAACATGTACTTCATTTTCTTCAGTAGTTATTTTTACACCTTTACCAAGATCTTTTTTACCCATTCTTTCTGCAATGTTACCTACAAATGATCCACCAGTCATACCTTTAACACCTTCTACTTTATTAGCAGCGATTCCAGCGATTATTGCAATGACATCATCTACTATTTCAACATTATCTTCCTTTTCCGCAGTGGAAAGATTATTCACCTTACCAACATTTGTTTCTTTATCAGCCATGCTGATCAACTCCTTTCAATAGTCTACCTTATAATTATAAATTACTTACTTATAATATTCTCCAAAAAATTCCTAAGTCCTGCAAGTAAGCCTGTCTAGAATATATTTTTTTGATAGGAAAAAAATATATTCTAGAGAATTAATGTAAAGGGACTGATAAAAGGAAATAATAGAGAGAAAGCCTTGGAGGGGATTTATATGACAACTCTTGTGATAGTTGGTTTAGTAGGAGTATTTGCTTTTCTACTGATAATATATATGATGTGGTTACTGTTAGGCAGAAATAGTAATTTTTATATAGGAGTTTTTGTATTATTTATGTTTTTTTCTATATCTGTTTGGTTGTTTTATATTCCGCTATATCAGCATATTATGTTTGAAGATGATATTAGTATCGAAGTAAAAGGAAATAAGGAATTATATACTGAAGATAAAGTACTATTAAACCTTAAAGGAGAAGTAAGTGATAAAGAAGAAAACTTTATACCGATTACAGTAGCGATCTTTTATCCAGAAGAGTATTATGAAGTTGAACGGGCATCTAGTCAATTTAGTGTTGTTTCAATTTTAGAAAATGAAACAACTCCTGATCACTTCACTACTGATACTATTAATCTAAGAAAAAAGGTACTAGATAATAAAGAGAAATATCAAGATCTACAATATATTAAAAGGGGAGAACAATTAACAGATAAAAAAGAGGTTTATTTTATTCTAGATGAACTTAAAAATGATTTTGGAAAAATTGAAGAAGAAATCTACTTTAACCTAAGTGAAAAAGGAAAAGAACTAGCTAAAGCTAATTCAGAGGATTTGACAGTAGATGTATACTTTTTATATGCTTCTCATTATAATGAAAATTTAACCATTAGAGAACAAAACTTGGAGGTTTTATATGAAAAATGATAAAAGCTTAGAAAGAGCTGTAGCTGTTGGTCTTTGTTTAACAGATGAACATATAAGATTTAGTACAGAAGAATCACTAGAAGAATTAGAACGACTAGCTAATACAGCTAGTATTGAAGTGGTTACTCAAGTAATTCAAAAACGACGTAAACCACATCCAGGCTATTTTATAGGTAAGGGAAAAGCAAGGGAACTTTCACTTATTTGTGAAGAGCTTTCATGTGATATAGCGATTTTTGATGATGAACTATCACCTGCACAAACTAGAAATTTAGAGGAAGAGTTAGAAGTTACTGTTTGGGATAGAACAGCACTTATTTTAGATATTTTTAATAGAAGAGCCAATTCAAAAGAGGCAAAACTACAGGTAGAGCTAGCTCAATTAGAATATTTACTACCACGACTTGTAGGTAGAGGAGAAGAATTAAGTAGGCTTGCAGGTGGTATCGGAACTAGAGGTAGTGGTGAACAAAAACTAGAGATAGATAGACGTCATATAAGAGAACAGATTCAAGAAAAAAAGAGAAAATTAACTGAAGTACGAAAAAGAAGACAGGAAAGTAGAAACTACCGTAAAAAACAAAACCTACCTGTAATATCGTTAGTAGGTTATACAAATGCAGGAAAATCCACACTTCTATCTAAACTTACAGATACAAATGTTACAGCTAAAGATGAACTTTTTAATACATTAGATCCAAAGCTAGCTAAACTAGAACTTCCATCAGGTTCTAAATCACTTGTATCTGATACAGTTGGGTTTATTAATAAGTTACCTCATCATTTAGTAGCGGCCTTTAGAGCTACTTTAGAAGAAGTAGAAGAAGCTGATTTAATCCTTCATGTAATAGATGCTTCAAGCAATCATATGGATGAAGAAATAGAAGCTGTTGAAGAAGTTTTGAAAACTTTAGAGATAGAAAAAACTCCAACTATTAAAGTATATAACAAGATTGATCAGGTTAATGACCCTGATCCTAATTTATATTCTAATTATCCTTATGAGATACCAATTTCAGCTTTAAATAAACAGAACTTTTCAGAGCTATTAAAAGCTATTCAAACTCAACTTGAAAAACATTGGGTAAGAAAGTATTTTGAGTTTCCAATACACAGAGAAGACTTAAAAGCACGACTACATCAAGTAGGTGAAGTATTAGATGTAGAATATAATGAAACTTCTATACTTGTATATGTTAGAATTCCTCCTGAAGAAGAAAAAAGGCTTACCCAGGAGTTAGAAAATCACTAAGGGAGGATTAAAGATGAGTGTTCCCATAATAGGGGTGACTGCCTATCATGATTATGAAACCTTTAGTACTAAAATAAAACATACTAATACAAAATGTATAGAAGATAGTGGTGCTATTCCTGTAGTTTTACCTAACCCAAGTGAAGGGTTATTAAAAAATTTAGATAAACTAGACCATCTAATAGAAAAACTTGACGGGATTTTACTTACTGGTGGTGAAGACCCTGATCCTTACTTTTTTAATGAAGAACCTAAAGAAGGTCAAGGTAAGATAGAACCAGGTAGGGATGAGCTTGAGCTTTATCTTATAAAAAAAGCCATTGAAAAAACTATTCCTATATTAGCAATTTGTCGTGGGATGCAAATTGTGAATATAGCTTTAGGTGGTACCTGTTATCAAGATTTAAAAGAAAAAACAGATATGAAACATAAACAAAGTGCCCCAACAAATTATGCTACTCATAATATTAATATTGAATCAAATAGCTTATTAAAAGATATTTGTAACAAAAGTTCTGTTAGGGTTAATAGTTTTCACCATCAAGGTATTAAAGATCTTGCTTCTGGTGTTATTGCTACTGCTTATTCACAAGATGGATTAGTAGAGGCTATAGAATATAATGGTTTTATATTGGGTGTACAGTGGCACCCAGAAACTTTAGGTGATCATCTAGCTGGAAAACACTTAATTGATTACTTTATTAAAGAACTAGTAAATAAATAAAGGAGAGATTTGATAATGGAACAACAAAGACCAAAATTAGAGCATGTTAAAACTAAATTAGAGAAAATTGAAGCAAGAACATTAGGAAAATCTAATCAAGAAGGGACAAAGCATCGTTTATCAACTGATTGGAACTATCAGATTAAAAAAAGAACTAAAGAATTTATAGTTTTAGCTGCTACTTGCCGCACATGGTTCATACCTGAGGGTCTTTTTGAGATATTTACTGAATTTACACTGGTATATCGCTCTCAGGAAGAAATAACAAGAGATCAGTTAGAAAATTCTATGGAACGATTACTACTCCCTGCAGGTGAACAAAATGCTATGATGGTAGCACAAATAACTGATAAAATGCGTGGCAGTCCTATGGTGATATCACCACAAGTTAAACTTAAAAATAAAGATGTTAACTTAAACTAAAAAATGCTTGTCGACTAATTGTCGGCAAGCATTTTCTATCTCAGATATTTACTTATCCTTTTAAACTTAATGTCGAATTATCTCGCCCTATGGTACAATTAAGAAGAGAGTCTTTTAGGGGGGGAGTTATGAAAAGATTTATTAAACCAAGTCTTTATAGACTATTAATATTAGGTTTAATTATATCCCTACTTCAAGATCGATTTCCTTCAATTATCGAATCTTTTTATTCAACAACAGTATACTACTGGGTTATTAGACCTTATAGTTTATTAACAGGAGTAGTTCCCTTTTCGATAGCTGAACTTTTAATTATTTTTATAACCTGTTTTATTATCTATCAGCTAATTAATAAAGTAACAATTATGATAATTACCCCAAGACAGTTTTTAAATGAACTACCTAAAAAGTTAACACGCTTAGGAACTATCATAGCAGTTATTTTTGTTGTCTTTAACTTTATGTGGGGCTTTAATTATAATAGATATACTTTTGAAGAAATTTCTGATATCCATGTTGAAGATACTACTGTAGTGGAACTAAAAAACTTAGCTTTAAGCTTAACTAACCGGGCGAATGAGTTACGTAAGCAAGTAGAAGAAGATGAAAATGGTGTAATGAAAATTTCAGATGGTTTTTGGGATATGTTTAATAGAGCTGATAAAGGTTTTTTAATTGCATCTGAGACATATCCAGAGCTTTCTGGTAATTATGGTAGACCAAAAGGTGTGATATTATCTCCTTTACTTTCTTATGCAGGAATAGGTGGATTTTATTTTCCTTTTACAGCAGAAGCTAATGTAAATATCAATATGCCACATCATATGATTCCTTTTACTATTAATCATGAAATGGCTCATCAAGCTGGTTTTGCAAGAGAAGATGAAGCAAATTATATAGCTTATTTAACTAGTACTAAACATCCTGATCCCGATTTTCAATATTCTGGTGTTATGATGGCACTAACTTATACTATGAATGTTTTACACAGGTATGATGTTAATACTTGGTTAGAGATCAGAAGTGAATATAGTGATGGTCTAAGACGAGATATAAAAGCAGCAAGAGAATATCAAAAGCACTATGATGGCACCACACGAGAAGTTTCAACTAGATTAAATAACACTTATCTAGTTGCAAATCGACAAGATGAAGGAGTACAAAGCTATGGTAAAATGGTAGATTTATTGATAGCAAAACATAGATTAGATATTTTGGAATAATATACCTGTTAGGAGAACTAAGAGAGGAGGGTGGGTAGTTGGGTTTTTTTATAGATTATGCTTATGATTATATTAATAAGAACAAAGAAGAGCTATCTAGGGACAATATAGAAATTATTGAAACTCGTGAAGATACTATAATTATTTTATCTGATGGCCTCGGAACAACTACAAGAAAAGCTAGAACTATGTTAGAAGGTGGAGCAACTTTATATGAAACAATTGAAACAATAACGAGTACACTACCATTTTGTAATGTTCGTAAATTAGCCTACTCTACCTTAACAATCTTAAAGATATCAAAGAGTGGAAAGACCCATATTGTAGAATATGATAACCCACCTGTCTTTTTTATCAGAGATGGTAGGTTAGTCAATCTAAATAAAAAAGAACGAATAATACATGGTAAAAAAATATTAGAAAGTAAAGTCCAGCTAATAAAGGGTGATAGTATAGTCCTTGTTAGTGATGGAGTAATAAATGCAGGGGAAGGAGAGGTACTTACCTCAGGTTGGCAGTGGGAAAATGTAGCCAAGTATTTAGTTAAACAATCAAAAATAGAAAAATGTTCCAAGTTGATTTCTAAAAGAGTTATAGATACAGCAAACTTTTTATCTAATGAAAAACCAGGGGACGATACTTCAATTGTTGTTGTAAAAGCTCGTGAAACTGAAAAATTACAAGTTTTTACAGGTCCACCGAAAGATCAAAATGATGACTCTAAACTGGTACAAAAAATTTTACAATCAAAAGGTAAAAAGATTATTTGCGGCGGAACTGCAGCAAATATAGTAAGTAGAGAAACGGGTAGAGATATAGAAGTTGATGTTACAACTGGTACAGATGAGGTACCACCTGTTGCTAAAATTGAGGGGTTTGATTTAGTAACAGAAGGTGTGCTCACATTATCAAAAGTACTTGAAAATATAGATGACTACTTAGTTGATACCCACTTAAAAGATTCTTCTTGGAGTTCACAGTCAAAAGATGGTGCATCCCGTTTAACAAAACTTTTTATTGAGGACTGTACACATATGCATTTTTATGTAGGCGAGGCCATAAATAAAGCCCATCAAAATCCTGACTTACCGGACCTAGGGATTAAAACTCAAGTTATTAAAGGTATTAAAGAAAGGTTAGAGAATATGGGTAAAAAAGTTACTATAGAATATTATTAAAATTTAAGGGTTGATCTAGTTTTTGTATGCTAACGCACCATTTGTTATGGTGCGTTAGCATAATGATCTTTTCTATATTCAGGATATTTACATATAAGCTCGCTAAATACATGTAATATTTTAGGATCATAATATATGCCTTTATATCTATATAGCTCTTCTAGAGCTTTTTCAACTGTTAGGTTTGGACGATATGGTCTTTTTGTAGTCATAGCGTCAAAACTATCTACAATACGCAGTATTTTAGCTCCAAAAGGTATCTCATCTCCTTTAAGTCCATCTGGATATCCTGACCCATCAAGATTTTCATGATGAGACCTTATAATATCACTACAGTTATAGACTCTACTGATAGCTGCGGCTAATTCACCCCCATAAACTGTATGGTTTTTCATGATTTCCCACTCAGTTTCATCTAATTTACCGTGTTTTGTTAAGGTGCTTCTATCAACTTCAATTTTACCTATATCATGTAGAAATGCACCAATCTTTAAATTTTCTAGTTCTTGTCCTTTTATACCCAAGTTTTGAGCTAACTCTACAGAAAGATTAGCTACTCTTTCTGAATGACCATATGTATACCTGTCTTTTGCATCAATGATAGTTAGTAGAGTTTTTAATGAGTAAATAAAACCTTGTTGTTCTTTATTAATAGATTCATTAATATTATTGAGAATAGAAAAATAAAATGTAACTTTATTATTATTTGTATATTTAGAGTTATAAAGAGCTTTATCTGCTGCATCTATAAGATATCTAGAGTTTCTTGAATTGTGCTTTGTTGAAGAAACACCTAAAGAAATAGTTATATTATTATGTGGTATATGCTTTTCTCCATAAAACGAAGTTTGTTCAACTACTAACCTTATTTTTTCAGCTATTTCTTTTGCTTTTATATCAGTATAGCCTGGTAAGATAATAGCGAATTCATCCCCACCATATCGTGCAGGAGTGCAGTCCGTTGGTACAGTTTGATCAATAATTTGTCCAACTTCTTTTAATAATCTATCTCCCTGTGTATGACCAAAACTATCATTGTAGAATTTAAAATAATCCATATCTGCTAAAATCAATGATACTTCAGAATATGAATGTTTATTTTCTAAAACATTTTTAAGAACTTCTTGAAAATGTTTATGGTTACTAAGCCCTGTTAATTTATCAATATTAGTTAATGATTCCAAATTAGATCTTGTACTTTTTTCAAGTTCTGTAAAACTTCCACTTAACCAAGCGGATAAGAATAATATACCAATAAAAAGTAAAGTAGCTTCAAGGGAGTCATTTAGCTCTAAATAACTATTATTAAAAAATAACACATTAACACTCACTACTGCTGAAAAAAACAACCCATAATTTAAACCATGACTTATTGAAATTGTTAAGACAGGGAGTATATATAGAAATTCAATAAAAATAAAAGTTTCTGACTGCTTTGTCAAATAAACTATGATAGTTGTTAAAATAAATAGTATTAAGTTTAGTATTGAGCTATAGTTTAATATTTTTTCCTCGTATAAGTTTTTATCATTTCTAAATGTGTTTTCAAAGTATAAAATACCAGCTACGAGCATTACTAAAAAGAATAGTAGATAGAATGTATGATTAATTACTATGTTATTCAAATAATGTGGTCTGAAATATGTGAAAATTGCCATTGTGATTAAAATAATAGCAAAGAATTGTGTAGTTATTATTATATCTTGTAATTTTTTTAGTCGTTCTTTTTTCCAACTCATATAAAATCCCTACCTTAAAAAAGAGGGTAGATATTCAAGTAAGAATACCTACTCCTTAAAATAGTTGTAAAAAATCATAACTACCGAAGAGATTTAGGTAGTTTAGGTTGATATGCAATCATAAGAGAGGCAGATGCGGTACTTGTAACTGCAATTTGAGAAAGAACGGTAAATAAACCAGTTAATAGAGCAATTCTTAATTTTGACATAGTTTTACCTCCTTTTTTAAAAATTTGTTTTTTTATTATTGCTTCCGTATATTTATAGGAGGAAGCATTAAAATCTGAAAGATAACACCTAATTGGATAGAAATTAAAGTGATTTGAGAATGATTTTGTATTATCAAAGAAAAAATGAATAGTAGACATACAATTAATATTGAACTGTTTTTCAACCTCTTTTTATGATCTAAAGACTTGATGGGTTTTTGTGGAGTATCTATAGGTGCTTTTTTAGATATCACCAATAACGAAATAATAAAAATTAAAATTAATATAGAATTATTTAAACCATTAAATGTTGAGTTGATAAAATAAGAAAGTTTTCCTAGTAAGGGAAATGCTAGTGCTGAAATCAAGATACATCCAAGAGGATGACTGCTGTGGATCCCCCCAGAGTAATGCCTTAGTAAAGCAAAAGCTATTAAAGATATTAATGCTGGGTAAAGAACTCCTAAAACATAGGAGACTGTGATCACTGCTATAATATTTATTAAGGTATATATAAGGGCTAAAAAACCATATGTTGCTTTTTCAATAGCTACTTCACTTTGTCCTATGGTATTTCCTAAAGCAGAGAATTTTTTATGGATATATTCCTCAAACATGTTGTTTCTTCCTTTCTAGAATATTAGCTTTACGAGTCATTAAAAAAGATGCTAACAAAAGAAAAATGATCTGTAACCAACCAAGTATAATTATCCAAAAGCTTGTCTCAATAACCTGGTCACAAAGACTATTTAAAACAGTAGGTAATAATACAAAACTAACTATTTCACTAAATGTTATTATTAAAAAACCAAGAAGTACTCCTTTTATAATTTTATATGACTTAAATTTATAATACACTCGAAATAGGATAACATAAGCACTAATAAAAACTAGAGTATGGGTTCCAAAGGCTAGAGGTAATAACCTAGTAATATAAACAAAAATACCTAGTAGAGAGCCTAGTATTATACCTGATTTCCAATTCTCTTTTAAAGAATTATTAATAGCTAATACAAATATTGAAAGAGCGATAGAAGCAGGTATTCCTTGAAATAGTAAAACAGGTAACGACATTTCCATTTTATTCATCCCCTATAAATTGTAATTTGTTTCACGCCTTTAATTCTACACATTTCTTTAAAATTCCATTTTCCCCAACATTTTATTAAAACGACCTCCATATAAGATTAGGGAGGTCGGTTTAATGTTTATAACTTAAAGTTATTTAATTCATTTTGTAGTTCTTCTGCAAGCTCTGATAATCTTTCACTAGATGAAGCTATTTCTTCCATGGCTGCTGTTTGTTCTTCAGTAGAAGAAGAGACATTTTCTATCTGTTCTGCTACCTGTCTACTTGCTTGTTTCATTTGTTCAGCTGAAGAAAGTACCTGATCACCTTCATTAGATAGTTCTTTCGTAGCTTTAGTAGATTCTTCTACCTGTTTACTCATCTTATGTACTAATTGAGTAATTTCCTCAAAGGTAGATAAAGTTTCTTTTGTTACCTGAAGCCCTTTTTCGGTATTTTCTGCGCCTTCTTCCATTTTGTTATTTGCTTCTTCAATTTGTTTTTGATTATCATTAATTAAATTAGATATTTTTTCTGCAGCTTTTTGAGACTCATCTGCAAGTTTTCTTACTTCATCTGCTACAACAGAAAAACCTTTACCATGTTCACCAGCTCTAGCTGATTCAATAGCTGCATTTAAAGCAAGAAGACTAGTTTGTTCTGAAATATCTGTAATAGTATTAATAATATCATTCATTTGTTTAGAACTTTCAGTGATCTGTTCTAATACACTTTGTATGTTTTTAGAACTTTCATCTATTTGATCCATCTGATTAGACATATTATCCATCTTGTCTCTACCTGTTTCAGCTTTTTCTAAAGTAGTATGACCTAATTCATTTAGTGTAGTGAAACTTTCAGTTAAACCATGTGCTTTTTCATTCATGCTTTCTATAGCTTCAGTACTTTGTGAGATTTCATTTAATTGATCTTCTGTACTTTTAGTTACATCATTTGCAGTAAAAGAGATTTCTTCTGATGCTTTAGATGATTCATCAGTAGTTGAAGTTAGCTCTTCAGAAGAAGCTGCCACCTGTTCCGCTGATTCTGATATTTTGTTAACTAAGTTCTTTAGGTTTTCTGTCATCTTATTAAATGATGTACTTAACCTACCTAATTCATCATTTCTTTTTAAGAAGTTTTTAGATAAGGTTTGATTTAAATCACCTTCAGCTAACCCCTCAACAGTTTCTGCCATTTTCTTTAATGGGTTTGCTATTCTCTTACCGAGTATAATAGTTACTATAGCACCTAGAATTAATACAACAGCTGTTGTGATAACTATTAACCTTTGAAAAGCAGGAAGTGAATCTAAAACTACATCACGTTCTGCAGTTACACCAACAGTCCAGGTTGTCCCTTCAATTGGAGCATAGCCAATATACATATCATTACCTTCATCTTGATACTCACTAAACCCACTTTCTCCTTGTGCCATGTACTCAACTTCTTTCGCTAGTGGTGTTAGACCCTCGTCTTCTTCTGCCATTTCAGGGATATTTTTTTGGTTTATTACCATCTCATCATCTTCATGTGCAATTATAGTACCTTCTCTATTTACTATGTAAGCATGTCCACCATCACCAAATCTAACATCTTCAATTAATTCACTTAGATGTATTCCTTCCATTCTTCCCATTAGTACACCAGTGATATCATCACCATCGTATATAGGAACTGCTCCAACAAACAAAGGACCAGTAACTCTTTCAATTAACATATCAGCAAAATTACTTTCACCATCCATAGCATCTTGAAAATATTCATGTTCACGAATATTCATAGGGTAATCATTAGTTAATCGAGCAACACCATCAGGATCAATAATACCGAGCTGATTGTAAACAGAGTCATCTAGATGTTCTTCTAACATCTCTTCTTGGTCATCCCAATCCATAGTTTTTATAACTTGTCTATCAGCTAAATATTCTAGTTCTACTAAATACGCTGATAATCTTTCTTCAACTAAGTTTGATACATCATCAGCTTTTTCAGGTAGAATAGCTTCAACTTCATCAACTAAAGCATTTGTAATTGTAAAGTACGAAAGCCCTCCCATTACTAGAGAAACTAGTAACAAGATAAAACCAAAGTAAAGTGCTAGCTTGTTACTTATACTACCTGTAAATTTAGATTGTGATTTATTCATTTAATAAATCGCCACCTTTCTAAAGTAGTGTCTGTGTCTTGTAAGAATAGTGAATTTATTAAATATATTCTTTAGACACAAACTAATCTAATTCGACAATACGATATAAAAGGTATTTTATTGAAACTTTTGGAAAAAATCAACTAAAGTAACAAGTTGTCAGATGTTATAAGAGCGAATTAGGTTAGTATATATCTTATTTTTGACCCTATCTTTTAATAAAGGGTTTTAAAAGGAAAAAGGAGAAGTAATAAAGATCTAATACTGAGGTGAAGATATGACAAATTTGTTTAGATTTAATGACAACTTTCTTCTAAGAAAAGAAGGTAAGACCATCTCTAAAGTTTGGGAGAACTATCAACCTGAACTTGTTTTTTGGAATCAAAAAAAAGTAACTAATGATTTAGAAAAACAAGTATCAGGTAGAGCACTTCTTTTTTCAGAAATCGCTTCATTCTACCCGAAAAATGATGTAATAAAAAAGATAATAGAGCTTAAACCAATAATTGTACCAGGTGTGGTATCAATAAAACATAAACATTTAAAAACTATGTTGTCTTTAGTTTTTCGAGATATTTTCACCTTAAAAAGTGAGGGTATCTGTCTTAGATGTGGTTCAACAAATGTAAAAGAGATAGAGTGTGTAAGGTGTAGTAGCTACTGTCTTTCTTGTAGAGATTGTTTTATGACAGGTGAGTCAACAAGTTGTACACCACTATTTTTATTTTCTAGTAAGGGTGAAAATAAAAATAGGAAAGCACTTCTATCACTTGAGTTTTCCTTAACTAAAGCACAACAAAGAGCTTATGATATGGCAGTAAACTTTGTTAAAGAAAAACACTATGACAAAGCTTTAGTTTATGCTGTTTGTGGAGCAGGTAAAACTGAAACGGTGTTTGGTGCTATTAAACATGTATTAGATAAAGGTGGAAAAGTACTTTATGCAACACCTAGAAGAGATCTTGTAAAAGAGTTATCTGAAAGGTTTCAAAAAGCTTTTATAGATACTGATATGCTAACTCTTTATGGAGGTAGTGAAAGCAAATATTCTAGAGCAGATTTAGTAATGGCTACTACTCATCAAGTAATGAGATATTATAGCTTTTTTGATCTTGTTGTGTTAGATGAGGTAGATGCCTTTCCCTACAAGGGAAGTAAAAGACTACCAAAGTTAGTTTACCGGGCTGGTAAAAAAGATTCTCAGATGATCTATATCACAGCTACACCTGATAAAGAATTTATTAAAAGTAAGTTAGAATTAATTACTGTACCTTCTAGATTTCATAAATATCCAGCTCCTGAACCAGAGTTAGTAAAGGGAAGTTTTAGGTTACTAGATAAAGAAAACTTTTTAGATAAGTTAATTAACTATCTCGGTTTTAGTGAACTTCCAAAAGAGCTAACAAGGTTTTTTATTCACTATGGAGGGAAAAAACCTATTTTTGTATTTGTACCAGCTATTTCACTTATAGAACCTGTTACAAATACTTTAAGACACTTATATCCTAATCTTGTTATAGAAAGTATCTCATCAAAGGATCAAAAGAGAGATAAAAAAAGAGATTATTTTTTAAAGAAAAAGATAGATATTTTAGTTACTACAACTATTATGGAGCGGGGGGTTACAGTCTCTGGGGTACAGGTAGTTGTACTATTTTGTCATCATAAAATATTTGAATCACGTACCTTGATTCAAATAGCTGGTAGAGTAGGAAGAAAAAAAGAAGAACCCCAAGGAGAGGTTCTTTTTATAGGTGAAAAGATCACACCTTCTATGAAAGAAGCAAAAAAGACAATAATTAATATGAATAGAGAAGCTAAAAGACTTGGTTTTTTAGATTATTGATTAGAAAATAGACCTAAATAATCTTTCGGTATATTATTTAGAAAATAAACAGATAAGGTACCAGGTCCGGCATGGGCACCAATAACTGAACCTATCATACCTTCTACAAACTCACTACAGCCAAACTTTTCTCTAAGCATTTCTTTTAATTTATCAGCACCTTCTTTATCATCTGCATGGTTGATACCAATAACTTGATCTTTTAATAACATACCTCTTTCTTCAACTAAATCAGTCATGTTTTTATGAACTTTCTTTCTACCTCGTACTTTTTTAATTGGAACTAGTTTACCATCTTCTACATGTAAGATAGGTTTAATATTTAACATACCACCTACAAATGCTGAAGCTTTACTAACTCTACCACCTCTTTTAAGATATTCAAGATCATCAACTGTAAAGATATGTTCAGTATGATCTTTGTAGAAGTTAGCAGCTTTTATTAATTCATCTTTATCATAGCCTTCATGTTTTAGTCGTGCTACTCGATATACTACCATCCCTTGACCTAGTGAAGCACACTTAGTATCGATAATTGTAAGATCAAAATCAGGATATTCTTCTAATAGCTCGTCTTTTACCATACAAGCTGTTTGATATGTTCCTGATAACTGTGAAGAAAAGGTTAAGTAGATTACACTTTCTTTATCTTTTGCATACTTTTCAAAGGTTTCTCTTAGATCCATATAGGTTAGTTGTGCTGTTTTTGTACCTTTACCAGCTCTCATTTCATCATAGAGTTCTTTGGGGTCAATATCCCCATCTTTAAATTCTTTATCTTCTATATGAAAGTAAAGGGGCATAACTTCTATATCATTTTCTTTTGCTAACTTTTGTGGTAGATCACTTCCACTATCAGTTATGATTTTAACCATACTAACATCCTCCTTTATTCATTTTTCCACTTTATAACTAATGTTCGCGAGAGATTAAATAAATCCTGTTTTTAGAAGAGGGGATATTAAGTGAAAACAATTTGGGATCGGTTAACTAAAGGTAAAACTTGTTCACTTTGTTATGAAAACTTACAAAAGATAAATAAAATATTTTATCCACCGTATAGTTATCAAGATAATAATTTGTATTTAACAGATATTCATTATATATGTTATGAATGCTTACAAAAATTAGACACGTTATCTTTCCTAACAAATAAGTTTACCCATAATTTTGATAATTTACCCCAAGTACCTGTCATATATACAGGAAGTTATAAAGGTTATTTAAAAGATTTAATCATCAGACTTAAATATTTTAAAGAACGTGAGTTAGCTATCCCCCTCGGAAAACTTATGGCAGTTACACTTATGAAATATCATGAAAAAAGCTCACTTAAAAATATCTTTCTTTCTCTTCCTTATGACTACATAGTACCTGTTCCTCTTCACAAAGAAAGACTATTAGACCGTGGATTTAACCAATCCTTTCTGTTAGCTAAAGTACTTTCAAAAGAGTTAGATATACCTTTATTAGAATTAGTTAATAGATCTAAAGAGACTTCTCCACTAAAGGACCTGTCAAAGGAAGGTAGACAAAATGAACTTTCTTTAGCGTTTACTTTAAATTCTAAGAAGGAAAATAACAGCAAAAGTAGAATTTTAATCATAGACGACATAATAACTACAGGTTCAACAATTTTAGAGATTACTAAAGTATTAGAAAAATCAGGTTGTAAAAATATTACAGCACTAACTGTTTCCCATTAAGAAAGGGGGATCATTATGGAAAATTTAAAGAACTGCAAAAGTTGTGGTAAGTTATTTTTAAAGGTGAGTAGAAATATTTGTCCTGATTGTTTTCAAGAAGAAGAAGATTGTTTTTTAAAGGTGAAAAACTATTTAGATGAACATCCAAATGCTACAGTATTAGAGGTATCTACTGAAACTGAAGTAACACAAAAACAGATTAAAAAGTTTATTGAAGAAGGTAGATTAATAACTACACAATTTACTAGACTTAGTATTGAATGTGAACGCTGTGGAGTTGAAATATCTCAAGGTAAGTACTGTGAAAGTTGTCAAGAAGAGCTAAAGGAAGGGTTTAAATCTTCTACAACTAAAAAAGAAGAACAAAAAGAAGCAGGTAAGATACACATAAGAGATCGGTTAGATAAAAGGTAGTAAAAAAGAAAATAACTAAGTAAATTAAAGTAAATTAAACATAATTAAACTAGATCGAGTGTGAATCGACCGTTTTAGGTTTTAAATATTAAAGTATTTAGACCTATCGGTCGATTTTATTTATGAGAGCTTTTTTAGCTCTTACTACGCATTTTGGGGTGAGTACTATGAATAGAATTTCTGGTAACTATAATCAGTTTTTAAAAGCATATCAAAAAAATATATCTAAGGTAGAAAAAACTTCTAAAGTCGAAAATAATGAAAAAAGTAATTCTAGTAGTAAAAAAAGAGATGCTTTAGAACTAACTGGTGTTTCCCGGGAAATAAAAAGTGCAAGAAATGAAATTTCAAAACTAGATGAAAAACAGTCTGATCGAATAAATGAACTTAAACAATCTATTTCAGAGGGTAACTATGATGTATCTGGAAAAGAGATTGCAGATAAGATGCTACAACAAGGTAGTTTTGATAGAGAAGTGTAAAAAAAGAGGTGTTAATATGTCAAACTTATTTAAAAAGTTAGCAGATAATCTAGAAGAACAGTTAGCAACTTATGAGTTACTAATACATTACGGAGAAAAGAAACAACAGATCCTTGTTAATGGACATATAGATGAGTTAGAACCAGTGGTAAAACAAGAACAAAAAGCTGTTTTTCAAAATAGTGAACTTGAAAAACAAAGGTTAGAGATAATTTCTCATTTAGCTGAAATACTACAAGAAAAAGAAGATAACTTAACTCTTTCTAAAATTATTGATTATGCAAGTAGTAGTGAAAAAGCTAGGTTAGAAAGTACTTTTAATAGTCTTGAAAATATTATTACTACACTTAAAGACTTAAACTTTAAGAACCATTCTTTAATAGAACAATCACTTTCATATATAAACTTTAGTTTAGATATAGTTTCTGGAGCGGGTAAAGAAGATCCAGGAACTTACTCTAGTAATATAGCGACTGATAGTAATAAAACAACTACAGGAAATAAGAATTTTTTAGATAAAAAAATGTAATGCACGCTTTGTTGGGAGGTAGATTAACTTGAGATCAAGCTTTTTCGGAATAGAAACAGCTAGAAGAGCACTATTTGCTAATAGTAAAGCCCTAGATACAGCAGGCCATAATATAGCTAATGCTAATACTGAAGGATACACTAGACAAAAAGTTAATATGAGTGCAACAAGTCCTTATTCTAGACCTGGGATAAATAGCCCTCATGGAGCGGGTCAAATTGGTACAGGTGTTGAAGCAGAAAGTATCGATCGGATTCGTGATGAATTTATAGATACTCAAATAAGAAATGAAACCAACTCTAAAGGTGAATGGAACATGAAATATGATACCCTTAAAAAAATAGAAAGTATCTATAGTGAACCTTCAGACTCTGGAATCAGGAATGTGTTTGATCAGTTCTGGGACTCTTTACAAGAGTTATCTCAAAACCCTGAAGATAGAACTGCTAGAACTCAAGTAAAAGAACGTGGTGTATCTCTAGCAGATACAGTTAACCATATGTATAATCAGTTAACTGATCTAAAAAAAGATTTAGATGAAAACATCAAGATAAATGTTGATGATATTAACTCAAAAGCAAATCAAATAGCTGACTTAAACGAACAAATCCAAAATGTAGAGGTTAAAAGTAATCAAAATGCTAATGATCTAAGGGACAAGCGTGATCAGCTGTTAGATGAACTATCTGAACTAACTGATTTCAACCTTTCTGAAGATGATATGGGTAATGCTCGTGTTACTATTGGTGGTACATCTTTAGTTAATGGTACAGATGTAAATGAACTAGAGTATATACCTGAAGATGAACTAGAAATAGAAGAAGATGATGATTTTCTAGAAACTCCAGATAGTGAACCAAAGGGTGGTAAGGTTATCTGGAATCATACTGAGCGTGAGGTAAACTTTGGTGAAGGTGAGATGAATGGATTAATTGAATCACGAGATGAAATAGTCGACCATCATATAGATGAACTAAGAAGTCTTACCTACCAGCTTAGTGAAAGCTTTAATGCAATTCATGGTGCTGATGATGCTTTTAACCATTATGAAGCACAGGGGAATGGCGATAATAGACAAGATGATTTCTTTGAATTTAAAAATGATGGTAGTAGATTTATAGATGTTAATGAAGAAATCCAACAAGATGTTAACTTAATTAATGCAGGATATGAAAAAGATGATGAAGGTAAGTATCTTGGTAATGGTGAAAATGCTCGTAGGTTAGCTGATCTTAAAAGTCATTCTATCATCCATGAAAATGTTAATGAAGATACTTTTGATGGAATAGAAGATTTAGATGATATAGATGGTACTGCTACTTTTAATGATTTTATAGATTCAACTGTAGCTGATCTTGGAGTAGAAACACAAGAAGCTATGCGTATGGTAGAAAACCAAGAGCTTCTTGTTGGTCAATTAGAAAACCAACGTGAAGCAGTAAGTGGTGTATCTTTAGATGAAGAGATGACTAATATGATAAAGCATCAGCATGCTTATAATGCTGCATCTAGAGTTATCACAACTATAGATGAATCATTAGATACTATTATCAACCGCATGGGTACTGTCGGTAGATAATAATAGGAGGGGTATTATATGCGGGTTACAAATAAAATGATGTCAGATAATATGCTTAGAAATGTAAACTCTAACTTAAGAAAAATGAATCATACACAAGAAAAACTCTCAACTGGTAAGAGTATCCACAGACCTTCTGATGACCCTGCAGGGATTGCACGTGCTTTGGGTATGAGAACAGAAGAAGGTGAACTAGCAAAATATCAGCAAAATATAGACGATGCAGATTCTTGGTTAACTAGTACTGATTCAGCTTTAAGTGAAGTAAATGACGTTCTTCAAAGAGTTAGAGAACTTACTGTATACGGTGCAAGTGATAGTTTAGATCAAGGATCTAGAGATGCTCTAGCTGAAGAAGTAGGTGAATTAAAGGGTCATTTAGTTGAAGTCTCTAATAGTGATTTTAATCAAAAGCATATTTTCGGTGGTCATAATACCACTGAAAAACCTTTTGAATTAATTGAAGATGCAGATGGTAACACTGGTGTTACATATAACGGCAATGAAGGTGATTTAAAAGTTGATATTAGTTCTGATGTAACAGTTAATAAAAACTTAACTGGAACTGATGTATTTGGTGAAGAATTTCCGGAAGACGAAGATGATATAGAAAATCAAGATAATATGTTTCAAACTTTAGAAAATATCTATCAGGATTTAAAAGATGGTGATACTGATTCACTTTCTAATGATAGATTAGGTGAAATTGATGGGTGGATAGATAAAAACCTAGAAAACCAAGCTGAAGTAGGGGCTAGACAAAATAGACTAGAGATGAGTAAAAACAGACTACAAGAAATTGAACACCTAACTAAAGAAGAGCTTTCTGAAGTAGAAGATGCTGATATGGCAGAAACTATTATGGAGCTAAAAAACCAAGAAAATGTACATAGAATGGCACTATCTGCTGGTGCAAGAATTATCCAGCCCACACTGATGGATTTTCTTCAGTAAGGGGGTAAGTTAATGATAAATAATAATCTACAAATTGATTTTAATTTTGGAAAACTTAATCTTAACTCTACTCCTATGAAATCTGAAATAGATGCTAGTAGAAGAGACTATCAAATCGAAGAACAAGATAGTCAACTTTCGTTATCTAAAGAATTTTCCGAGGTAGAGATTGACTATACTCAAACCTTAGAAGATTTGGGTTATTATGGATTAGTTAGGGTTAGAGAACAGTCAGCTAATGAAGGTATGCAAACTGCTCTTGAAACTATCGGGCGTATAGCTTCATTTGGAGACCAATTACAACAAATAGAAAATGAAGGTAACCCTTTAATAGATCAGGTATTACAAGAAATCTGGCCTGAAAAGGAACTAAATCTTGGTTTAGTTCCTGAAAATCCACCTGATATTAACTTTGTTGAAGGTGGTGTTAATACTGACTATACACCTGGTGATGTACAGGTTGATCTAGAAGATATAGCTAAAAGAGCTTATATAGAGTCAGGTTCTTTAAACATTGATGTTAACCCAAAACCTCATATTGATATTAGGGTAGAATAAACTCAAAACGAGGTGTTACTTATGAAAATTAACAGTCCCTTAGGGGAGATTGAAATAGATGATCAGAAAGTAATTACTTTTCCAAACGGTTTAATTGGTTTTTCAGACCATAAGCGTTATCTTCTTTTAGAAGGAGAAGAGGGTACTCCTTTTTGGTACCTTCAATCAGTTGAAAATGAAGCACTATTCTTTGTGTTAATTGATCCAAATCAGTTTTTTAATGATTATCAAATAGATATACATAAAAATGAACTAGCTTCTATAGATCTAGAAGATAGTTCTAGTGCAGTAGTGTTAACTTTAGTTACAGTACCAGATGATATTAATAAAGCTACTGCTAACTTAAAAGGACCTCTTATCATAAACCCAGATAGAAGGTTAGGTAAACAGATAGTTTTACATCCTTCACCTTATGGTACTAAACACCCTCTCTTTAGTGAAACCAAAACGCGAGGTGCAGTCTAATGCTAGTACTAACTAGAAAAGCTAATGAATCCATCATGTTAGGTGATGACATAGAGCTTACTGTAGTAGCTATAGAGGGTGACCGGGTTAAGGTAGGTATTAAAGCACCTAAGGATGTAGAGATCTATAGGTCTGAGGTTTATCAAAAGATACAAAAAGAGAACTTAGAAGCATCTAAGGTGTCAGGTAATATGTTAGGTAAGCTTACTGAAGCTTTTAAAAATAACAAAGAATAATTTTGAAATCAGGTTCTATAAAAGAGTAAATAAGAGTATTTAGTATTTATTACAACATAATTGCTTGTAACAACATCTCAAGCACTTCATATATTATCGATATTATCCGATTATTATAGTAGAAGCTAAAATTTGAGATTATCCCTTTAAGGGGTTAATCATATAATTTCTCGAGGTGGCCACCGAGAGAAGGACTATTCGGGCAGGGAAGCCCAAAACTAAAATTTCAAGGAGGATGATTTTAATGAGAATTAACACAAACGTTGAAGCGTTGAACGCTCACCGTAACTTATCACAAACTAACAACAACATGCAAAAGAACTTAGAAAGACTTTCAAGTGGACAAAGAATCAACAGAGCTGCTGATGATGCTGCAGGTCTATCCATTTCAGAGAAAATGCGTGGACAGGTTAGCGGACTTAATCAAGCAGTAAGTAATGCTCAGGACAGTATCAGCATGATCCAAACTGCAGAAGGTGCACTAGAAGAGTCTCACAACATCTTACAAAGAATGAGAGAACTAGCTGTTCAGTCAGCTAACGACACTAACATTGATGATGATCGTGGTGCGATTCAGGATGAAATGGATCAGTTAGCTGAAGAACTTGGAAGAATTTCAGAAACTACTGAATTTAACACCCAAGAACTAGTAGATGGAAGCTTTGAAGGTACTTTCCACATAGGTGCTAACGAAGGTCAAAATATTGACCTAGAAATTGGTGATATGAGTGCAGATGCACTAGGAGTAGCTGGAGATGGTGGTGCAAGTTTCACTACTAGCATTGAAGAAGATATAAGGGATATTGATGAAGAGGCACTTGGCTTGGAAGAAGGCGAACAAGAACTTAATGTAGTTGAAATTGATAATGTTACTACTGCTGATGGTGAAGTAACAGCTAATTATGGTTTGGAAAATGAAGATGGTGATATTGTAGCTGTAAGTCAAAATGGTAGTGAATATGAATTTTTAGAGGAAGCTACTGATGTAGATAATATTTCTCAGGCAGAAATAGTAGGAACTAGTGATGACGCTGGTATTGAATTTGACGATCCTGTAACATCAGGCACGGTATCGATGGATGCAGATTCTGACTTTGAAAATGTTGATTTTGAAGGAACAGCAAGAGTTGATATGGAAAATGGTTTAGACTCCGGAGAGTATACAGTAATTGAAGAAGACTTTGGAGATCACTTTGATTTTCCTGATGTAGATGAAGATAGTGCGTTTGATACTATTGAACAAGGCTTAATAAATGAGGATGGAGACTTAGTTGCTGTAAGTTTCAACAATGATGACATAGATGGTACTACTCCATTTTCTGACGCCCCAGAAGGGTTTTTCAATGTAGAAGACATAGATTGGGAGGTTGACTCAGATCTGGACAATGGTACGGCAGGTGATCTAGATGCCGCCATTGAAGATGCAGATCCTATTTTTGATATGAATACTGAATTGGAAGCAGATGAAGTAATAGAAATTCGGGGAGATGGAGGAATCGATGTATCAACTCAAGATTCTGCAGACTCAGCTATTTCAGATATTGACGAAGCACTAGACACAGTTTCTGAACAGCGTTCAGAGCTTGGTGCTTTACAGAACAGATTAGAGCACACTATTAATAACTTAAGTGTAGCTTCAGAGAACTTAGAAGCTGCTGAATCTAGAATTAGAGATGTTGATATGGCAGAAGAAATGATGGACTTCTCAACTCAGCAGGTGCTTGAAGAAGCTGGTACAGCTATGATGGCACAGGCTAACATGCAGCCACAGTCAGTACTTCAGCTATTACAATAAGTTAGAAAATGAGGCCGGCCGACTAAGTCGGTCGGCTTTTTTCCTATTGGGAGGTGAGTTCAGGTGAAAATTGAAGCGGAATCTATTACTAGGGTTCAAGGCCTGGATAACCTTGACCGGAGTAGATCTGGGGGCAAGATGGTTGAAAATAAGATGGCAGAAGATGAATTGGCTCCAGATAAGCGTAGAGAAGAGCTGAACCGGGATGAGGTTGAGAAAGCTTTGGAGGATTTTAAGGAACTAGATAAGTTTGTAGATAAGGGGTTTGATTTTAATATACATGAAAAAACAGAAGAGGTATGGGTAGAAGTAATAGATAGACAAAATGATGAAGTTATAAGAGAAATACCACCAGAGAAGATGCTAGATATTATAGCAGGAATACAAGAGGTTGCAGGATTAATAGTAGATGAAGAATCTTGAGTTTGAGGAGGTGTAAGGTTGCGATTAGGAGGTATAGCTACAGGATTTGACACACAAGGGTTGATACAACAACTCATGGAAGTTGAAAGACAACCTATACAAAGAAAACAAGCAGATATCGGTGAGGTTGAAGGTAAAAAAGATGAGTGGCGAGATGTAAATAAAATGTTATCTGGTCTAAGTGATGATCTATCTAGCTTATCAAATAGGAGTACCTTTCAAGGGATGGAAGCTAGTAGTAGTGATGATATAGTAAGTGTTTCAGCAGATAATAATGCACAAGAAGGAAATTATGATGTAGAAATAGATCAGGTTGCTAAAAGACATCGGTTAGGTTCAACTGAAGCAATTGAAGAGCCTGAAGAAGGAAGAGATGGTAACTTAGTTTTAGAAGTAGGTGAACATAGATATACTGTAGAGGTATCTGAAGAGGATTCACTTAATGATGTTGTAGAGGATATTAATAATGGGTTAATAGAAAAAGTAGAAAAAGAAGATGAAGATGGAAACTTAGAAGAAGTTGATAAAGATGATATACCTGTAAATGCTAGTGTGATTGCCGGAAGCTACTTACAGTTAGAAGCCGAAGAACCGGGTAAAGAGAATGAAATAGAAATTTCAGATGAGAGTAGTGGAGATGTGTTAGATTGGCTTAATCTAGAGGATGAATTCGATGAAAATGGTGAAAATAAAAAGATTTGGCAAGAAGCAGAAGATGCTAAGGTGCATATTAATAATGAACTTGTAACTATAGAAGAGTCTAGTAATCAGATAGAAATAGCTGAAGGTGTAGAGGTTGATATTTCTGATCTTACTAGTGAAGATTTAGAAGATGGTTCAGTTCACACTAATGTTTCTGTATCTAAAGATTTAAATAGTGCAAGAGAAGATGTAGAAAGTTTTGAAGAAAGTTATAATGAGATTATAGGTGGTTTAGAAGAAAAGACAGATGTAACTGTTATAGATGATGAAGCTTCAGATGAAGAGTCTGTTGAGTCTGGTGCTCTACAGGGTGATACTACTATTAATAATATTATGAGAAATATGAGAACTAATGTTACAGAACCTGTAGATGTAAGTGCTAAAGATATTACAATTGATGGTGAAGAGGTTGATTCTTTAGTTCCAGCTCAGTTTGGTATAGAAGTTGGAGCAAGTATGGCAGATGGTGGTTTTACTGGTGCTGATGCATCTGAAATATCAATTGATTATGATAAGTTAGAAGAACAGATGAGAAATAATCCTGAAGCTGTTGAAGAACTTTTTTCTGGTGATGATGGTATAGCTACTAGGCTAGATGAATACCTAGATGGTGTTGTATATGATAGTGAACCTACAGCTGGGCAATCACATAATAGAGATCATTCTGTGATTGAAAATAGGTTGATCTCTAAAATGGGTGAAGTTGATAGAATAGAAGATAGGATTGAAAGTAGAGAAAGACGTATGGACCAAAGAGAAGATAGGCTATGGTCTGAGTTTACTCGAATGGAAGAAGGTATAATGAACCTTCAGGCAGAGTCACAAGGTATGATGCAAGGTATGGGAGATATGATGATGTAGAAAGGGGGCTTTTAGCTTGTACGGACAGAATCCTTACAACAACTACAAAGAAACACAAATTAAGACTGCAAGCTCTGAAAAGCTTCTATTGATGCTTTTCGATGGGGGACTCAAATTTTTAAAGCAAGCAAAGGAACATATAAATAAAAAGGAAATGAAGGATGCTAATTATAAGCTAAAGAGAGCTCAAGCTATTGTAACTGAGCTTATGAACTCTTTAGATACTAAACAAGGTGAAGTAGCTACTAATTTACTTAGGTTATATGATTTTATGTTAAATGAACTTGTTCAAGCTAACATAAAAAAGGATACTGAAAAGATTGATTATGTGATGAAGATGATGAGAGAAATGAGACAAACTTTTGATGAAGCTTCTAAAAAAGCAGGGGCTAGTAAAGGTGTTAAAACACAGGCAGGTGGCATAAGTGGAAAAGCTTAATGAGTGGATACAATATCTAAAGGAACATAGAAAGCAGACTAAAAAGTTTTTAAACTTAACAGAACGTCAAGAAAAGTTGGTAGCAAAAGATAAAGTTGATGAGTTTATGTCTCTTTTTGAAAAGAAACAAGAAATCATGAAAGAGGTTGATAGATTAAAAGAGATTATTATAGGTTATAAAGAAGAGTATCAAGATTATGTAGAAGAACCATATTTAAAAGAAATAAGAACACTTCAAAAGGAAAGTCAAGAAAATATTGAAACTGCTATAGAGAAAAATAAGGCTTTAGAAAGTAAATTAAATAATAAAAAGTCTAATATCGGTGAGGAGCTCAAAAAGACTAAGATGGATAAGCAGACTGTTGATGCATATCTTTCAGGTAAAAATAGAAGTAAAGGTGAAGGATTCTTTTTTGATAAAAAGAATTAGAGCTGGCCTCCCATAATTTTAGGGAGGTTTTTTTATTACAACAAAATAGAGACCGCCAGTTACCTAATGAAAACACTCTATTCATAGCAAATATTATTTCTGGGCGGGCCTCAATATTAAAGTTTGATTAACTATTTCAATTAACTAGGGAGATGATAATTATGAGGCTTGGCGGAATTGTATCTGGGTTTGATACTCAAGGTTTAATAGATGAACTTATGAGTATTGAAAAAAGGCCAATTAAAAGAATTGAGGATGATATTGATAAGATTGAAGATACAAAGGAAGAATGGAGAGAGGTAAATAAGTCAATTCAGTCTTTAATAGAAAATGTATCTTCTTTACAGGATGAAGATACATACTTATCTATGGATGCTAGTGCATCTGAAGATGGTATCGAAGTAAAAGCAGGTAAAAATGCTTTAGAAAGAAGCTATGATCTAGAAGTGATGGAGGTTTCGAGAGCACATAGAATTGCTTCTGGTGAAATAGTAGAGTTTTCTAGTATAGATGATAGAGATGAACTTGAGTTAGGTATCGTAGGAGATCTTGAGATAAAGATTTCGGGTGAGACATTTACTTTTGAAATTAAAGAAGAGGATACTTTACAAGATGTTGTAGATAAGATAAATAATAGTGAAAATAAGGAAGAAGAGGACGTAGCTGTTGAAGCTGAAATTATGGGTGATAGGTTAATACTACAAGCAAAAAATACTGGTTCTAATAATCAAATAGAAATAGGTGGAGATGAAACAGTTTATGGACTAGATGGACTTAATTTAAAAAACGAAGATGGTTTTGTAAATGAACTAGAAGAGGGTAAAAATGCTGAGTTTACTATAAATGGGTTATATTTTGAAAATGAAAGTAACAGTATTGATGATATTATTACTGATGTAACTATAGATATAAGTGAAGCTGAAATTGGTGAAGCTAGAGTTTCAATTAGTATGGATGAAAGTAAAGCTGTTGAAACTTTAGAAGGGTTTGTAGATAAATTTAATGAGGTATATAGTGGTCTTTTGGATAAAAGTAGGGTGACGGTTACTGATGATGAAGTAGATAGTGGATCATTACAAGGAGATAGCCTTATAAGAAATGTTACTAGAAATATTAGAACTATGATAACTGATCCAGTTGATGGATTTATAGTGAGTGAAATAGGTTTAGAGATAGATAGGTATGGAGAGATGAGTTTTGATAAAGATACATTTACTGACAAGTTAACTGAAGATTCTAGTAGGGTATATGAAGGATTAGATGAAATAGCTAGTAGAGTAATAGATTATCTAGAAGGTATCAGCTATGAAGAAGGGGCAAGGGATGGTGTAAAAAGAAAAACATCTATAGGTAATAGAAAACTAAATTTAGATAATCAAATAGATAGAAATGAAGGGAGAATAGAAAGCCTTGAAAGAAGGCTAGAAAGAAGAGAGGACAATCTTTGGAGACAGTATTCTAGAATGGAACAAGCTATGTCACAGGTATTTAGTGAAAGTAATTGGTTATATCATCAGTTTATGAACTAAAGAGCCCTCTGGGCTCTTTTTTTGTTAAAGCATGATAAATTATGTCAAAATATTGTAAAATATTCAGAAAGATGGTACAATTTAGACAAGATTGACATAATCCGATATTTGTTAGGAGTGTCTATTATCGTTAAAGATTATCGGGATTTGGAATATAGCAAGTTTGAAAGATTACAACAAAAATATGTTAAAGAGCTATTTAATATTTTACCAGATGGTGTTGTACTAGTTGATGAAAATAATATTGTTATTGATGCAAATCCCAAGTTTTTAGAGATGTTTAAATATGAAAAAGGTGAATTAATTGGACAACCTTTAGATATGATGATATCTAATGATATAAACTTTGATGAAGCTGATAGTCTAACTAGTATGGTAAAAAATAATCAATTAGTTAAAAGAGATAGTAAGAGATGTACTAAGTTTAAAGAATTATTAGATGTCTTTATTACTGCTATGCCACTAACTCTTGATAATCAAGTTGTTGGTGGTATTGGTATCTATAAGGATATTACAGCTAAAGAGAGAGCTGATTTTTTAGCTAATAGAGATCCGTTAACTGGTATATATAATAGAAGGTATGCTGAAAAAGAAATAAATAGATTAGAAAAAGAAGATAAGTATCCAATAAGTTTTATATTAGGTGATATAAATGACCTTAAGTTAGTTAATGATACTTTAGGTATTGAAGAAGGAAATAGAGTACTTAAAAGAACAGTTGAAATTATGGATGATGTATTAGCTAAAAAAGGAATTATTTCTAGATGGAGTGGAGATGAGTTTTTAATCATCTTAGAAGATATTGATGAATACTATGCACAAAATATTATGAAACAACTTAGAGAAGCTTTTAAAAAAGGTAAGTATAATGATGAGTATCCACTAAACTTAGCTTTTGGTTATGCTACTGTTACAGGTAACAATAGATCTATTAGAGAATCATTAAGTGAAGCTGATACTAGAATGAATAGACAAAAACTACTTGAGAGCCATCAGTTTAAAGGTGCTTCTATGGAATTTCTAAAAAGAATTATGCCAGAAAAAGGTGCAGAAACCTTAGAACATACTGATCGGATGAAAGAGATTTGTAGATTATTTGGACAAGCTCTAGATCTCTCTGAAAGTGTTATGGATGAGCTATTATTACTCGCATCTTTACATGATATTGGTAAGATATCAGTATCAGAAAAGATACTCATAAAAAAAGGGTCATTAACTGAAGAAGAATGGGAAGAGATTAAAAAACACCCTGAAGCTGGGTATAGAATGGTTAAATCATCACAAGAGTTAAGTACTATATCAGAGGGTGTTTTATATCATCATGAAAGATATGATGGTAAGGGTTATCCTAGTGGAATAAAAGGAAAAGAGATACCTTTACTTGCAAGGGTAATAGCGATTGTAGATGCTTTTGAAGTGATGACTAGGGGTCGCCCCTATAAAGGGCCTGTTAGTAAAGAAGAAGCATTAGATGAACTTATGCGTTGTGCTGGGACTCAATTTGATCCAGAGTTAGTAAAGTTGTTTATAAATGAGATAAATCAACATAATTGACATGCCTTTCAGTTAATGGTATAATTTAGATTAAAATATGGGTATACTCATATATAAGAACAAATTTTTAGGAGGTTTTTGGTTAATGCAAGGTACAGTTAAGTGGTTTAATGCAGACAGAGGTTATGGATTTATTGAGAGAAGTGAAGGTGACGATGTATTCGTACACTACAGTGCTATCCAAGAAGAAGGATTTAAAACTCTAGAGGATGGCCAAAATGTTGAATTTGAAATCGTGGAAGGCCCAAGAGGTCCACAAGCGGCTAATGTAGTGAAGTTATAAAACCTACAGGTTTTATATATAGCATGGCCGAACGTATATGCTCCCGAGTTACTCGGGAGTTTTTTTTATGTATTTTGTTTAATAGGTAGGGAAAATTAAGTAAATAAAATGTGAAAATAGTCTTTTTTGCTTGTTAGAAGGATTTTTAACTTTTGTATGGAATATATATATAATAAGACCTGGAAGGAGAGTGATAATTATGAGACTTACGATCAGTGGAAAGAATATTGATGTAACAAATGCATTAAAGGAGCATATTCAAAAGAAATTTACTAAGCTTGATAGGCATTTTGATGATTCAGTAGAAGCCCAGGTCACCTTGAGTGTAATTAAAGACTCGCATAATGTTGAAGCAACAGTATTTTTAAATGGTGGTATTTTACTTCGAGGTGAAGAAAGTACCGGTGACATGTATGCATCAATTGACGAAGTAGTTGAAAAGGTTGAGCGCCAAGTTAAAAAACATAAAACTAGAATAAATCGTAAATTACGCCAAACTGGTGGGGATCATTTATTAAAAGAGACAGAAAGTTCTGTCGAAGAATCAGATGATCCGAAAATTGTAAAAACTAAAAGGTTTGCTATTAAACCAATGTCTCCTGAAGAAGCAGTACTTCAAATGGAACTTATCGGTCACGATTTCTTTGTATTTAGAAATGCTGAGACTGAAGAAGTTAATGTGGTATACAAAAGAAAAGATGGTGATTATGGTCAAATAGAACCAGAAGTGTAAAAAAAGGGGGGCTTAAACCCCCTTTTTTTTGAGGATTACCAGATATCCTTATATGATGGATAATTACAGATAGATTCAGCTGTTTTTACTCCTTGTAAGATAGCATTTTCAACTGATTTAGATGCCATATGACCAATTAAGTTGATATCAGCTTCTACCTCATTTGTAGCAAGGGTAAATAAAGAATCACCATCTACCATGGTATGTGAAGGCCTAATAGTTCTAGAGATACCACTATGGGCCATTTCTGATATTTTTTTAGCATTTGCTTTTGAGATATCTGCATTTGTGATAATTGTACCAATAGTGGTGTTTGTAGAAAAAGGATCACTATATATTGAACTAAAAGCTTTTTCTAGTGATTGTAGTTTTTGACTTTTTCTATCATAAGCACCAGCTATGGTAGTACCTGTATTTGGGTCAAAAACTTCACCAAAGGGGTTAACTGCTACTATACTTCCTACTATTAGATCACCAAGTTTAAAAGAAGAACTGCCTATACCACTTTTCATGGTATAGCTATCACCCATAAATTTACCAAGGGTAGCACCCATACCACAACCAAAGTTACCCTCTTTTATAGGTGTATTACTAGCTTTTTTAGTAGCTTGATAACCCATATTAGCATCAGGTCTTATTTTGGGGTTACCTATGTTTAGGTCAAATAATATGGCACCAGTTACTATGGGTACTTTACAAACACCGGTATCAAACCCTATATCTATTTCTTCAAGATAGTTCATAATACCAGTTGCTACATCTAGACCATAAGCACTACCACCTGCTAAAAATACACCATGAACTTTATCAACTAAATTTTCAGGGCGAAGTAGATCGGTTTCTCTTGTACCAGGTGCACCACCTCGAATGTCAGCACTTGCTGTCATGCCATTTTCTGAATAGATGACAGTAACACCAGTAACAGCTTCTCTGTCTTCTATTTGTCCAATCTTGATATTTTCTATATCGGTGATATGACATTTTTTCATATTATCCCTCCAATAGTGTGTAATACTATTATTATTCTATTATTACAAAATAAAATCCTAGTATAAAAAAGTGGAGGTGTAGTTGTGAGCGTTTCAGCAGTAATTTTCCAAGGATCCTTAACAGATCAAGGTATTATGAAAGAAGTAAACACTGAGCTGTTTTGGAGTTATTTAAATAAGCTTGTTAAAATAAATGAGATAGATAAAATATTTTTAGTAACTAATGATGAAATGTTAGTTCATTCATTAAATAACGGTTGTTATAAAGAAAAACCCATTGAGTTAATTAATACTAAAGATAAAGACTTTCATTTAGGTAAGATACTATTAGAACTTATAGATAGTTATAATCTAACTCATCTTTTAGTTTCAGGTGGGACATGTTTACCATTAATAGATGTAGCTGAGTTACGGGGTTATGTAAAAAAACTATTAGAAGAGGATGAAATATTAATAACTAATAATCCCCAGTCAGGAGATATAGTATTATTTAATCCAGCTGATAAGATTAAAGAGATTAGACTACCTGACTCTGATAATCAATTATCAAATAATTTGCGGTATGAAGCAGGTTTAAAACAACATTTGATGGAAAAATCCACAGGTGTTTTATTTGATATAGATACACCAACAGATGTGGTGTTATATCATCAAATAACGGGTAAACTAGATAAAGTGATGGATGAATATAATTATCTTTTTGATAGACTAAACTCGAGAATAAAGAGTGTAAGTGAGGTTTTAAAACAAGATTATAAAGAACTTATAATTACAGGTAGAGTATCTGGTAATATAATTTCTTATATTAATGAATACTTAAGAGTAAGAATAAGAGCTTATTCTGAAGAGCGTGGGATGAAAGCTCTTGGAAGAATTAGTGAACGAAAAGTTAGTTCGTTATTTGGTTATATGTTAGAAGATTTAGGTAGTGATGGGTTATTTACTTATTTTGAGAATATTGGTGATGTCGGGATTATAGATTCACGGGTAATTTTTTATCATATGAATAGAGGCATTGACTCTGAAATGGATAGATTCTATTCAGATCTATTCTTACCAGAAAAAATCAAAGACCCAGTTATTAGAGAATTTACAGAAAGAGCAAAAGAGTCAAGCATGCCACTACTACTTGGTGGACATTCTTTAGTATCTGGTGGTATTTATTCTTTAATTGATTTAGCTAATAATGAGTAGGGAATAATAACTATACTAAAATGTGTTTATATAGGAGGTTATTTATGACACAAGATTCGATAGAAACAGCTATTAAGATTGAGGGGATGAGCTGTGCTTCCTGTGTCAAAAGGGTTGAAGATAATTTAAGAAAAATGGATGGGATAAAAGAAGTTAATGTAAATTTTGCAACAGAAAAAGCAACTATTAAATATGACCCTGATGTAGTTTCTAAAAAAGATCTATTAAAAGCTATCGAAAAAGTAGGATATAAAGGTGAGTTAGAATCAAAAGATGATGATAAAGAGGATAAAGAAGAGGTTACTTTATCTATTGGTGGTATGACTTGTGCAGCTTGTCAAAAAAGAGTTAGAGATGGGCTAAATAGATTACCAGGGGTAGTAGAAGCCAATGTTAATTTAACTACTGAAAAGGCTTATGTTATTTATGATCCTAAAATAACAAATGTGAAAGCTATTAATGATTCTATTTTAGAACTTGGGTATGAAGTAGAAGAACTAGCTAAGGAAAGTATGATATCTGAAGAAAGCCAAGCTGAAAAAAAAGCAAAAGAAGCTTCATTTCGTATGTGGTTTGGAGTAGCTTTTACTGGACCATTAATGGTTTTAATGATGATTCATATGTTTTTGTTTGAGATTCCTTATTATTTTGCGATTAGTGCTATTTTAGGGTTTCCTGTAATATTTATAGCTGGCAGAGAGACTCATAAAGCAACTCTTAATAACTTAAGAAACTTAACTGCTAATATGGATACATTAGTTACAATGGGTTCACTTATTCCATATTTACTTAGTTTTCTTGGTTTTTGGTTTCCGATTACTACTTTTATCGAAATGGCAGCTACTATCCTAACACTACATTTAGTAGGACGTTTTTTAGAGGCAAAAGCAAAGGGTAGAGCTTCTGAAGCTATTAAAAGGTTACTTGAAATGGGAGCTAAAGAAGCAAGGGTAATTAGAAATGGTGAGGAAGTAGATATCCCAATAGATGATGTAAAACTAGGTGATGTAATGGTAGTAAAACCTGGAGAGAAAATACCTACTGATGGAATAGTAGTAGAAGGTCATAGTTTTATAGATGAATCTATGGCTACAGGTGAGTCACTTCCTGTTGAAAGAACAGCTGGTGATGAAGTTATCGGAGCAACTGTAAATAAACAAGGAACACTTCAAGTTGAAGCTACTAAGGTAGGTAAAGATACCTTCTTATCTCAAGTAATTAAGATGGTTGAAGAAGCACAAGGTACGAAAGTACCTATTCAAGAATTTGCTGATCGTGTTACGGGTTATTTCGTACCAGCAGTTATTATAATTGCTTTAGCTGCTTTTTCTAGTTGGCTTGTTTTTCCAGACTTTTTTGTAGGTATCATTACACAAGCATCTGAATTTTTACCATGGGTAAATCCTGATGCACCACAATTTACACTAGCATTTTTAGCTGCAACAGCTGTGTTAGTTATTTCATGTCCTTGTGCGCTAGGACTTGCTACACCGACAGCTTTAATGGTAGGTAGTGGTTTAGGTGCAGAACATGGTGTGTTAATTAGAAATGGTGAATCTATTCAAATGATGAAAGATATCGATATGATAGCTTTTGACAAGACTGGAACTATCACTAAAGGTGAACCAGAGGTTACTGATATAATTCCTGTAGATGGTTATAGTGAACAAGATATAATTTATTTTGGTGGTAGTCTAGAGGCTTCTAGTGAACATCCTTTAGGTGAAGCTATTACTATTAAAGCAAAAGAAGAAGCTAAAGAAAAAGGATTTCAATTAGCTAAAGCTGAAAAGTTTTCGTCTGTAACTGGTAAAGGTGTACAAGGACTTGTTGATGATAAAGAGGTTTTAGTAGGAAGTAGAAAGCTAATGACAGATGAAGGTATAGATGTGTCTATGTTAGAAGATGAAATGACTCAGCTAGAAAAAGAAGCTAAAACAGCTATGTTAGTGTCGGTATCTGGTGAATTACTAGGTATCATAGCTGTTTCTGATACATTAAAGGAAGATTCTAAAAAAGCTATAGAGGAAATAGAAAAGATGGGTCATACTACTTGTATGATTACAGGTGATAATGATCGAACAGCTGATGCTATAGCAAAAGAAGTTGGTATTAGTAGAACTGTATCTAATGTACTACCTGATGAAAAGGTAGAAGAAATTAAAAGGTTACAAAAAGAACATGGACTTGTGGCTATGGTAGGTGATGGTATTAACGACGCACCAGCTTTAAAACAAGCTGATGTAGGAATAGCTATCGGAACTGGTACAGATGTAGCTATAGAAGCTGCTGATATTACTTTGATACGAGGGGATTTAAGTGCTGTAGTATCTGGTATAAAATTATCTAGATCTACTTTTAGAAAGATTAAAGAAAACTATTTTTGGGCATGGTTTTATAACGCAGTTGCTATTCCACTAGCTTTTTTCGGACTACTTCACCCAATTATTGGTGCCGCAGCTATGGCCTTTAGTTCTATAAATGTGATACTTAATTCTATAAGGTTGAAGAAAATGGATATCTCTCCTCCAAGACCTGCTATAGAGGAAGAATAGCCAAAAGTTATATTTAAGATCATTTGAAAACCAATCAAAATAGGGTATACTAAAATAGTGGTAGCTTTGTGAACTGTTATTCATTCTGATATTAGACTCTGGAGGTGTTTTAATTGCAAAATAAGAAAAAAATGAACGAACAAGACATCATTATTAGTCATATAAAAGAATATGTAGCTAATTACAGTAAATATGATGTTAAAAACTATCCGTATATAAATGATAATTCTAATGGTTCTAACTCACCCTGGGGTGAGCCAGAAGTAGCTTTTGCAAGTGCAAAAGATGAGAAATTTCAAGATCTCAAAAAAATTGTAGGTCCTCATCATCTTCTGCCTAAAGACTTTTTAGAAGATGCTAAAACTGTTATAACTTATTTTATACCTTTTGATAAACAAATTGTGAAGAGTAATGTCAGAACACCCGAAGCTATAGAACCTTCTAATTTATGGTATCAGTTAACTAATGATACTAATAATTTAATTAATGATCTAAATGACAGCTTAATTAAAAAGATTCAAGAGCTTGGTGGCGAGGGAACTTCTTTTCCTCCATCTAGTCCGAAATTTGAAAAAGAAAACTTAACTAGTGATTGGTCAATTCGCCATGTAGCTCATATAGCTGGTCTTGGGACTTTTGGTTTAAACAATATGTTGATAACTGATAAAGGTTGTTGTGGAAGATTTGGTAGTATTGTTACAAATTTAGCTATAGAACCTAGCAATAAGGAAAACAAGCAAGTTGAAAACTGTTTATATAAATACAATGGAACATGTAAGAAATGTGTTATAAAATGTCCTAATGATTCTTTTTATTATAAAGATGACTCTTATTTTTGTGATGCAGAAAAGTGTTATAATCAGATTTTAGAAAAGAACAAAAAAGATGCCTGTGGTAAGTGTATGAGTGGAGTACCATGTTCTTTTATAAATCCGGTTAGTAACTTAAGAAAAGATTAGCAATATTTAATAGAGTAGAATGGATAGTTAGACTATTTAGAAGATGATCTCTGTAATAAACAGAGGTCATTTTTTTTGAAGAATGAAACTTAATGAAACGTGAGTTTCTCATTAAACAAAAAAAGAGCCCTTCCGGAACCCACACTAACCTTACCCTGGACCATGACAGCTCCCTTTTTACAGAGCTATATGAAATCTCCCGACCCCACATAACCCCATAAGGAACCTGCCATGAAGGTGGCTTGACCTTTGTAGATCGCAGGTGACCCTTAAAGCTAGTAATTGACCTACAGAAATTTTCCCTCTAGCCAATGATGAGCCATTAAGTGACCCAACATCTAAGTTCTCTAACTTTATTTTGACGGCACAAGTGAAGAATAGTATTTAATGATACTCCATGATTTGATAGCAAAATATAGATAGAATATTACAACAAAATAGTAAAAAACTTTCTATAAATTGACAAATTGTGACTCTAGCACTAGAGGAATTTATGTATATAACCAGAAATTATATGTGCTTAGTTTTTTTTCATTTGATAAATTCTTAAAAAGTGCAAACCTATCGTGCGATAGGAACGCAAAGTCATGAGTCTTTATATGTTATAAAGATAGTCGGGTTAAATATGGCAAATACTATAACAAAATCTATTTTTTAAATTAGAGATAACGACACGTGTTCAAGCTATTATTTTGTTTTAGAAAACAAAACTTAATATGTGTGAATTAATTCACACATATATAAATCATTTGGAGGGGATATTTATAAATATAACTTAAAGAGTACCTTATATGAATTGAAAAACAAACATTAGATAAGGAGGTCAAACATGACTATAACAATCGGTAAGAAGATAGGCTTAGCAATTTCTGTACTTTTATTGGTATCTTGCATTGCTTTAGGGGGTTTTAGTCTTTATATTAGTACTAATACAGTGGTAAGCGATGCTGAAGAATCACTTCAATATATTGCTCAAGGAAGTGCTGAAAGAGTTGAAGCAACAATTGAAAGTAGGTTAGAAGTTTTAGAAGAAATAACTCGACGTGAAGATGTTGAATCAATGGACTGGGAATTACAACAAGAAGCACTACAAGATGATGTAAAGAGAATGAATTTTTTAGATATTGGAATATTAGATACTGATGGTACGATAAGATTTGCGGAAAGTGGAGCAGAAGAATATATAGGAGATAGAGAGTATGCACAGAGGGTACTTAATGGTGAATCGCACATATCAGATGTTATGATAAGTAGGGTATCTAATGAACCTGAACTATTATATTCAGTCCCGATATATGATGGTGAAGAAATAGTTGGTGCTATAGTTGCTAGAAGAGATGGTGATGCTCTAAATGCTATAACTGATGATTTAGGGTATGGTGATGAAGGATATGCATTTGTACTAGGAGAAGATGGGACAATCTTTTCTCATCCAGATAGAGACTTTGTATTAGATCAAATTAGCATCTTTGATGAATCATATGGTGAATTAGATGGTGTAAGTAATGCCTTTCAAGAGTTAGGTATGGGTAGAAGTGGAGTTATAGACTATGAACATGAAGGTATAACTAGATATATAGGTGTTGAACCTATGTATTTAACTGGTTGGACCGTAGGGATTGGTGCAATAGAAGAGGATGTGCTTGGTGGTTTAAATGCCATGCAAACTGGAATAATAATAGCTTCTATTATTATAGTATTAATTGGTTTAGTAGTTGGATTATATATTGGACAAGTTATATCCAAACCAATAACAACAGCAACGAATTTTGCCCAAACAATGGCAACAGGGGATTTAAGCGAGAGTATACCTCAAAAATTACTCAACAAAAAAGATGAAACAGGAAAACTGGCTAAAGCTTTTGATGAAATGGGTGAAAACTTACGAGAAATGATGAAAGAAGTATCTAAAAACGCTGAAGACCTACATTCAGGTAGTGAAGAACTTTCAGCAAATGTAGAAGAAATATCATCTAAAAATCAAAGTATTAGTGCTAATACAGAACAAGTTGCTTCAGGACTTGAAGAATCAACATCTTCTGTTGAAGAAGTTAGTGCTTCTGGTGAGCAGATTCAAGATGCCATAAAAAAGCTTAATGAAAAAGCGAAAGAGGGCAATGAATCTGCAAAGGAAATTCGACAGCGGGCTAATGAAATGAAAACAAACTCTGTTCAATCTAAAGAAGAGGCAGAATCAATTTACAGTGAAAAACAAGAAGAAATTAAACAAGCTATAGAGGAAGGTAAGGTTGTAGAAGAGATTGTTGAGATGACTGAAGACATTTCTGATATAGCAGCACAAACTAATTTACTTGCGTTAAATGCTTCAATTGAAGCTGCTCGAGCAGGTGAGCATGGTCAAGGTTTTTCTGTTGTTGCAAATGAAATAAGAAAACTAGCTGAACAATCTAATCAAACTGTAGATAAAATACAGGATACAATCCAAAAAGTTCAAAATGCTTTCAGTAATATTTCTGAAACATCAAATGGTGTACTTGAGTTTATAGACGAAAGAGTAAAAGATGATTATGAAAAAATAGTTGAAACGGGAGACAAATATTTAAGTGATGCTGAAATGATAAAAAACCTAACAGAAGACTTTGTAGAAAGCAATGCAGAAATTAGTGAATCCATAGATCAAATTAATAAAGCTCTAGAACAACTAGCATCACAATCACAACAAGGTTCAGCGGGTGTTTCTGATATTTCAAATAATATTACTGAAGTGACTAACTCAGTCCAAGAAGTAGCAGAAGTAGCTCAAAATCAAGCGGAAATGGCTGAAAATCTTAATACCCTGATACAAAAGTTTAAAGTGAAATAGCAAAAAAGAAGGGAAGCTAATAAAACTGCTTCTCTTCTTTTTTACTTTTGTTACTCTTTAAATTAGCAATGTTTCGAAATTTGTCGTAAATAGTTGACAGATAACACAAAAAAAGAATAACATGGATTTGTAGGATTGTGAAAACAAGTTCAAGAAATGTGAAATTTAAATCCGAAAGGAGATGGCAGTGTTATGAAAGGGATCAGGATATTTGGACTCTTTATGTTAGTACTAGTTTTATTATTTTCAGTTATAGGTTGTGGTGATGACACTGATTCAGTAGACACAGATGATGTAACAGTTGATATGGCTGTGTTAGGTGGTCCTACTGGTATGGGAGCGGTTCAGCTTATAGAACAAAATGAACTAGGTGACTCAGAACTTAATTATGACTTTAGTATAATGGGAAGTCCTGATGATTTAGTAGGTAGAATAATTAATGGTGAGGTAGATATCGCTGCAGTACCTACAAATTTAGCTTCAGTATTATATAATAGAACTGAAGGTGATATACAGTTAGCAGCAGTTAATACCCTAGGTGTTTTATATGTATTAGAAAGTGGAGATAGTATTACTTCTATAGAAGATTTAGAGGGTGAGGTAATAAATGTAAGTGGACAAGGTGCTACCCCTGATTTTGCTCTTAGATATCTGTTAGAAGAACATGGGCTAACACCATATGAAGATGTTGAATTAGATTTTCAACTACAACATTCAGATCTTGCAGCTGCTACAGCAGGTGGAGATGTAGATCTTGCTTTACTTCCACAACCCCATGTGACTACAGCACAAATGAGAAATGATGACTTACAAATTGCTTTAGATATTACTGAAGAATGGGATAATGTAGCTGATGATAGTGAGTTGGCTATGGGAAGTCTTATCGTACAAAAAGATTTTGCTAAAGAAAATCCTGAGGTTATGGATATCTTTTTAGATGAGTATGAAGAGTCCATAAATTTTGTAAATGAAAATTACAGTGAAGCAGCAGAGCTTATGGAAAAGTTCGAGATATTACCTAATAAAAATGTTGCAAAAGAAGCTATTCCATATTCAAATATAGTTTTTAGAGATGGACAAGAATCCAAAACTTTCTTACAGGATTTTTATCAAGTGTTATATGACTTTGAACCTGATTCAGTCGGAGGCAAGTTACCAGATGAAAACTTCTATTACCAAAGATAATAAACCAATTTCTAAATTGACATCAAAAAAAGGAATATATAAAACTTTAATAATTGGTTTTTGGCTAGTTGTATGGCAGATAGTATATCTAATTATCCAACAGGATATCTATCTACCATCACCTATTGATGTAACAGGCCAGTTCTTTAAGTTGTTATTTACTTCTTCTTTTTGGGTGTCAGTTATATATTCTATCTATAGAGTTATGCTTGGGTTATTGTTATCTATTGGTTGTGGTGTAGTTTTTGGTGCACTTGCTAGTACTAATCGGTATTTTTATGATCTATTACAACCACTAGTTTCAGCTATAAGATCTACACCGGTTATTTCTTTTATTATCATAGCTTTGATCTGGTTTACTTCTTCTAATGTACCTATATTTATATGTTTTCTTATGTGTTTTCCGATTTTTTGGACTAATATTTTAGAGGGAATTCACAGTGTTGATAGAAAGTTACTTGAAATGGCTACTGTATATAGGGTTAATAAATGGGATATTATCAAAAAAATATATATCCCATCGATAACCCCATATTTTACAGCTGCTACAATTACAGCCTTAGGTTTAGGTTTTAAAGTAAGTGTGGCAGCTGAAGTATTAAGTAATCCGAGAGAAGGGATAGGCTCTCATCTATATAGTGCTAAGGTTTATTTAGACTCAATTGATATGTTTTCTTGGACTCTAGTAGTGATTTTACTAACTATTTCCTTTGAAGGTTTATTCACATGGTTAGTTAAAAAAGTATCAGTATCAAACAATAAATAGGATGTGGGCTTTATGGCAGTAAAAATTAGTAGGTTAAATAAAAGTTTTAGTGATCTAAAGGTGATAGATAATCTTAATTTAGAGCTTTCATATGGTAATATACACTGTTTATTTGGGCCTTCCGGTTGTGGTAAAACAACACTATTAAATATATTAGCTGGTTTATTAGATGCTGATTCTGGTCAGGTAGAAGGATGTGAGAAAGGAAAGATTTCTTATATCTTTCAAGAAGATAGATTACTACCTTGGTCTACTGTTAAAGAAAATATAATGTTTGTTTTAAAGTCAGACTACACCAAAGAAAAAGCACAAAATTTGGTAGAGAAATATTTAAATTTAGTTAATCTTTTAGACTTTAAAGATCATTATCCAGATCAGCTTAGTGGAGGTATGAAACAAAGAGTCGCTATTGCTAGAGCTTTTTCATATCAAGGTGATATAATTTTAATGGATGAACCATTTAAAGGGTTAGATTTTGATTTAAAAAGAGATTTAATGGATTATATAATAAACTACTGGCAAAGGAAAAATCAAACTTTAGTATTTGTAACCCATGATATTGAGGAAACACTGTATATGGCTGATTATGTGTATACCTTTACAGGGCCGTCCCTTAATATAATAAATCAATTTAAAATTGATTTAGCGCATAATAAAAGAATTATAGAGAGTGAGAGTATGAATTATTACAAAAACCTTCTTACTAAAAAGGATGACATGTTTATAAAAGAGATAGATTAATTGCTAATATCTAGAATTTATTATATAATATTGTAAAATTAATAGAAAAAGGTGATTTAAAATGGATATACCAGCATTAGCTTTTTCTCTTAGTCAAACAGAATTGTTTAACCAAGTAAATACTTCTGTTGCTAAAATGTCTTTAGACAATTTAGAAAGTTCTAAAGACCAGTTCATGGATCTTCTAGAAAAATCAACTCTAGATAGATCTGAGTTAGAAAACTCTATCCAAACTCATTTAGGTAATAATTTAGATATAATGCTCTAAAATCTGTGAACTTTCCGGGGAATTCAAGGTAGACAGATTATCTACCTTGAATTCCCCGGTTAATAAGAGTTTAATTATCTCCTTAGTTGAGAATTTAAGGACTGCTATAGCTAACATACCCCTCTCAAGCTCAGAAGCAAAACAAAGATAAAAAACAGAAAATTTAAAAAATAAGGGTATATTCAGAGAGGAAAGGGATAATTTTCTTATTAGAAATTATAGTTTAGAAATCTCCCCATTAGTTCGTATCCCACCTAGTAAATTTCTTGTGGTGTAGGAAAAGAGTACTTTTAGTAAGGTTTGGTGATTTGTGTGAAGAATTATTTTTTATTGATAGGGGGTTAATTGTGAGAAAAATTGACTTATCTGATGATTTGTTAGAAGAGTATGAAATTATTTTTAATAATACCCAAGAAGCTCTATTTTTAATTGATGTCTTAAATAACAATTTTTATTTTAGAAAGTTAAATAGTACTCATGAAAAGCTTACTGGGTTAAAAACAGAACATGTCAAAGGGAAAACACCAGTGGAAGTATTGGGTGCTGAATTAGGACAAGTCGTAGAAGCTAATTATAGGATTTGTATTGAAAAAGAAGAAACTATTTCCTATGAAGAAAAGCTTGTTTTCCCTTTAGGCGAAAAGTATTGGCTGACCAAATTGACACCAGTAATCAAAGATGGAAAAGTGACTGCTATAGTAGGTTCTAGTACTGATATAACCGAAAAAAAATCAATTGAAAATGAATTAAAGGAAGCAAAAGACCGATACGATATAGCTGTAAATGCTGCTAATATTGGGGTGTGGGAATGGAATATTAAAACTAATGAGCTTATTTGGGATAAAAATATGTACTACTTATATGGAACCACTCCAGAAGTAACAAAGGATAGACTGACGAAATGGATTGATAGCTTACATCCGGAAGATAAAGAAAAAAATATAGATTTACTAATGAAAGCTAAAAACGATGAACAAAAATTTGATACTCAGTTTCGAGTAGTTTGGAGCGATGGAACTATCAAATACCTCAAGGCTTTTGCTGAAGTAATACATGACCCAGATGGAAATCCAGAAAAAATGATAGGAACAAATTATGATGTTACAAAACAGGTGAGAGCAACACAAAAACTAGAAGAAGCAGAAAAACGTTACAAAACATTATTTAATGATGCACCTCACGGTATTGTGTTGATAAACACGGAAACATTTGAACCTGAAGAATTTAATGATACAGTTTGTAATATGTTAGAGTACACAAGAGAAGAGTTTGAAAATTTACAGATTAATGATTATGATGTAATTGAAACAACTGAACAAACTGTATCTAGGATTAATAGAATGCTACAAGGTTCAAGGGAAGAATTCGAAACCAAACACAAAACAAAGAATGGTAAAATAATAGATGTCTTTGTAATTGCTAAGAGACTTGAATTGGGTGAGTCTGTTTACATTTTTGCACAATTTATGGATATTACGGAAAATAAACAAGCTGAACAGGAGCTAAAGGAACAAAAGGAATCATTTGAGAAAGTGATTAACACTGCTCCTGATGTGATTTTTATAAAAGACAAATATAGTCGATACCAGTTAACAAATGATACTTTAGAAAATCTGTTTGGATTTAACTCTGATGAAATTGTGGGTAAATCAGATTTCGAGCTAAGCCCGACAGATGACGAAAGTGAAAAATTTATTGAAGGCGATTTACAAGTTTTGAATGGAGAAGAAAAACTAGATATTGAAGAAACTTTGACAGACAAAGACGGGAATGTTAGATGGTTACAAACTCAAAAAGTTCCAATTAAATATAGAGGACACGATTGTATTTTGGGTATTGCTAGGGATATCACTGAAAAGAAAAAAGCAGATGAAAAACTTCAAGCTTATACGAATGAAATACATATTAAGAATTTAGAGCTAGAACAAGCGAAAAATGAAGCAATTCAAGCATCTAAGGCTAAATCGGAATTTTTAGCTAATATGAGTCACGAGATCAGAACACCTATGAATTCAATCATTGGTATGGCTGAGCTGTTAACAGAAACAAAGCTAGATGATGAACAAAAACAATACATAGATATCTTTAAAAATGCTGGTGAAAGTTTGTTAACCTTAATTAATGACATTTTAGATCTATCTAAAATTGAAGCAGGGCAAATAGAACTTGAATACGAAAACTTTGATTTAGTTGATTTAGTAGATAAAACTGTAGAATTAATGGCTTTTAGAGCACAGGATAAAGGATTAGAAATGCTTGTTAGAATTAAACCCGAAGTCCCTAATTATCTTATTGGGGATGCTTCTAGGCTTAGACAAGTCCTTATAAATCTTTTAGGAAATGCTATTAAATTTACTGAAGAAGGGGAAGTTTTATTAGAAATTGATGTTAAAAATAATAAAGATATTAAAGAACAACAAATTGAATTGCAGTTTGCTATAAAAGATACTGGAATTGGGATTTCTAAAGATAACCAAGATAAAATTTTTGATAGTTTTACTCAAGCAGATGCTTCTAGTACAAGGCGATATGGTGGCACAGGTCTTGGACTTAATATTTCAAAAAAAATTGTTGACCTGATGAGTGGAAAAATATGGTTAGAAAGTGAAGTGGGTAAAGGAAGTCATTTTTATTTTACCGTCACTTTAGATCTACCAATAAATCAAGAAGTTACAAATGACTTTGAAGAAATCATCCTAGACTTAAGGTATAAAAATATATTAGCAGTTGATGACAATAAGTCAAATCTATTAATTTTAAAAGAAACTCTTGCTCTTAAAGGTGCAAATGTTACTTGTGTTGAAAGTGGAAAAGAGGCCTTAAAAGAGGTTGAAAAAGAAGCTTCTAACTATCATCTTATATTGTTAGACTATATGATGCCTGAGATGGATGGGTTAGAGGTTTCAGAGTATATTAGAGAGACTTTAAATTATAAAGATCTCGGTATTATACTAATTTCTTCGGAATTTAAACCAAGTGATAAAAAATACGAAGACAAAGTTCATTATGATGAATTTATATTAAAACCAATTAGAAGAAAACAGTTATTTGCTTCGATAAATAAGGTTTTATCTAAGATAACTACCCAAAAATTACCCTATAGCGAAATCGATCATAGAATACCTGAAGGGAAAATATCTAAAAAACATACAGGAAAAATTCTTCTAGTAGAAGACTCTAAGGATAATCAAATGCTCGTGAAAGCTTTCTTAAAATCTACAGAATACGAGATAATCACCGCAGAAAATGGTGGAGAAGCTATCGATAAGTTTAAAGATGGTAATTATGATTTAGTGTTAATGGATATTCAGATGCCAGTAAAAGATGGCTACACTGCTACCAAAGAAATTAGGGAGTTTGAAAATGAAAAAAGATCTACAAGAACTCCTATTATAGCTCTTACTGCGTATGCCTTATCAAGTGATGTTCAAGATGCGTTAGCGGTTGGATGTGATGCACACCTCTCTAAACCCATCAAAAAGAAAAACTTATTGTCTGTCATAGAAGAACATATAGGTTTAAAATAAAGTGTCATTTCATAGGAGAGGAGTTATGTATATGGAAAGTACAAGACATATATTATTAGTTGAAGATGAATCGTCAATGTATAAATTAATTTCTTTTAAATTAGAAAAAGCAAATTTTAAAGTTGATATTGCAACAGATGGGGAAAAAGCTCTTGAAATGTTTTTTGAAAAAGACATCAGTTATGATGCTATCATTCTTGATTTATTTCTACCCGTTCTGGGTGGAATGCAGGTTTTAAAAAAAGTACGGGAGAATCATAAAGAGCCACCGATATTAATTTTATCGGCAAAAAGCCAAGAACAAGATATTCTAGAAGGTTTAAAAGCAGGGGCAAATGATTACTTAACAAAACCCTTTAGACCAGAAGAATTAATGATAAGACTAAAAAAGCTGCTAGGAGAATATTAACAATGACTATGTTCAATCTCTTGATAGTAGTAATTATAGTGATGATAATTTCGATTGTCAGTTTGTTGTTGTTTGTTTTAATTAATCATTATCTACTGTGGGTAAAAGAACATGCATATCAGAAAAAGAGTAACGCTTGGGAAACTGTATTATACAGTTATCTAGCTGACGAAATTTCTGTTAGTGAAGCCGCTAAAAAGATGAAGGGTGATTACTTTGATTTATGGAGTTTTTTAAAGCCATATTTAGATAATTTAATGGGACAAGACAGAGAAAAATTAGTTTATCTAATAAAAGAAACTGGCATGACTGATTATTTCTTAAACAAGGCAAAAAAGGCAAATAGAAAGAAAAGGTTAATTTCAATAACCATACTTGGAAAACTTGGAGATAAAAGGGCTCTTCCTATTTTAAAAAAAATGCTTAAATCGCCTAAAACCATGGAAATGGTAATTGCAGCTAAAGCTATAGCAGACACAAAAGAAGTGAACTTAGTTTTACCGGTTTTTAGAAGAATGTTAATTAATACTAATACTACCTTTGAAGGTATTACAGAAATAGCAGTGAGGTTTGGTAAAGACGTTTGTACTCCAATTAATAATATTATTCAGGAATGGTTAGAAGGACAAAGAAACTTAGAAGAAGATTTTGGTGTGTCTATCGATCAGAGTGTATCATTAATGGTCGATATTCTAGGTTATTATCGGTTTACTAAAGCAGCACCCCAGCTAGGAAAGATTTTAACAAATGTTGATGATAACGAAGTTATTATTCATGTATTAAAAGCATTATCACGGATTGAATATCCAACAACTGTATCACTAACTCCATTCATTTATCATGAAAACTGGATCATTAGAAGCCAGGTAGCCAAATATATCGGAAAAGTTAAAGAGGATACATACAGAGATGATATGAAAAATATACTTAATGATGATAATTGGTGGGTTAGATTTTATGCTGCTAAGGCGTTATATGATTTAGGATATATTTCTTATTTGAATTCTATTAGTAATTCAAAGGACCATAGAGGTGAAATAAGTCGTTATATACTGAGTAAAGTTTAAAAATATTTGATAGGGGTTTTTTGTATGAATATTACAAATTTACTATATACCATTGACTATCTGGCGATTTTTTACTTTTTGATAGTGAATAGCACATATATTTTTCTCAATATAGTTGCTTTTTTTACAATTAGGAAGAACTGGTTTTTGAACGAAATAACTGATTATAAAAAAACCTTTCAAAGTGAGTTCTATAAACCTATTAGTATTATAGTTCCAGCTTTTAATGAAGAGGAGACTATAGTCGAGAATGTCAAATCCTTGTTAGCTCTTTCTTATCCTGAGTTTGAAGTAGTCGTGGTGAACGATGGATCTTCAGATAAAACTGTTGATAAGTTAAAAAAGAACTTTAACTTAACACCATCAAGCAGGTCCTTTGAACGAAACCTTGATACAGAAGACATAAATAATGTTTATGACTCCCTTGACTATCCTAATCTTGTAGTAGTAGATAAAGACAATGGAGGTAAGGCAGACGCCTTAAATGCAGGGATAAATATCTCGCAATACCCTTTAATCTGTAATATTGATGCTGATTCTATCATAGAAGGACAAGCTTTATTACGGATTGTTGAGCCATTTTCTCAGGATTGGAGAGTTGTTGCTGCTGGTGGGACAGTAAGAATAGCAAATGAATGTACAATTAGAGGAGGATATATAGAACAAGTGAGACTTTCTAAAAAACCCCTTGTAAGGATGCAAGTAGTGGAGTATTTAAGGGCTTTTTTATTTGGACGAGTTGGTTGGGCATCCATAAATAGTTTACTAATTATTTCCGGTGCTTTTGGTGTTTTTCGAAAATCTCATGTTACTAATGCAGGTGGTTATAGTAAAGATACTGTCGGTGAAGATATGGAACTAGTTCTGAAACTGAATCGCTTACTAAAAAAATCCGAAAGGGAATATCGAGTGGTATTTCTACCGGATCCTGTTTGCTGGACTCAAGTTCCGGAGGATATCGATACTTTAAGTAATCAAAGGCGTAGATGGCAGCGGGGTCTCGGAGAAAGTCTTATCATGAATAAAGAACTTTTCTTTAATCCTAGATATGGACTTTTGGGTTTACTTGCTTATCCTTTTTTCTTGTTCATTGAGTTTTTAGGTCCCATATTTGAACTTCTAGGATATGTCGTTTTTGCTATCACGTTATTTATTACCTTTTTTCTAGGTTTTCCGGGCCGAGAAATTATCTTACTATTTTTCATTACAGCAGTTTTGATGGGAATTTTACTATCTACCACTTCAATAGTTTTTGAAGAGATGACATTTAGAAAATATTCTAGCTTAAAAGAAAAACTTATTCTTTTTTTATTTGGATTTTTAGAGAACTTTGGTTATCGCCAGAGACATACGTTTTGGAGAGTAAAAGGGATTTTTGACTTTTTAAGGAAAAGAAAAGAATGGGGACAAATGAAAAGGACAAGCTTTTCAAGTTACGAAAAGGGTGATATAGATGGCAATATTGATAGTAGACGATGATAAAACTATAAGGTTTATGTTAGAGAGACTTTTGAATAAGGCAGGATATGAAGATTTATATTTTGCTTCTTCTCCAAAAGAAACCTTTAAATTACTAGGTATAGATGATAATGGACAAAAAGAAAATACAGATTTTAAAATTGATTCTTCCAATATAGAATTAATACTCATGGATATTATGATGCCTGATATTGATGGTATAGAAGCATGTGAGCGTCTTAAGAGACATCACGATCTTTCTAACATTCCTATAATTATGGTTACGGCATTAACAGAAACAGAGACTTTAGAAAAAGCTTTCAATGCGGGAGCTATTGATTATATCACAAAGCCTGTTCGAAAATTAGAATTGCTAGCTCGAGTTGATTCAGCTGTGAAATTAAATCGCGAAAGACAAACTCGTCTAAAAAGAGAACGTGAGTTAGAAGATGCTTTAAAAAGTCTAGAAGAAATGAATGCTAAGCTAGAAAAACTAGCCACTATAGATGAACTTACCCAAATACCTAATAGAAGACTTTTTGATGAGACCTTAAATAATGAGTGGAAGAGAGCAAAGCGTGACAAGACTCCACTCTCCTTGATCATTTTAGATATTGATTACTTTAAAAAATATAATGATACTTATGGTCATCAGCAAGGTGATAAATGTCTTAAAGTAATCTCTTCTAGATTAAGTGAACTAATCTTACGCCCAGGCGACTTTGCTGCTAGGTATGGGGGAGAAGAGTTTGCAGTAATCTTACCTAATACACAATCAGATGATTCTTTAATGGTTGCTAAAAGAATAAGGGAAGGAATAGAAGGATTAAATATTCCCCATGTAGCTTCTAGGATATCTGATAATGTAACAATTAGTTTAGGTGTTACCTGTGTAGATTTCGATGAAGTAGATTATCAGAAAATAGAAAGGGAAGATGTATTAAATAGTTTTATTAATTCAGCCGATAAAGCCCTTTATGAAGCTAAAGAAAATGGTAGAAATACTGCTAAATTTAAAAGTTTTTAATTTAGTGCGTTTGTTTGTATACATAACCTTGTTATAAAAAAGGAGCGGGTAAAATGTCTAAAAATAAAGTTTATGTAGATAAAGATTTAAAAGACTTGATTCCCTTGTTCTTAGAAAATAGATATCAAGAAATTAAAAAAATGAGAAACGCTCTCTTGGAGAATGATTTTGAAACTATTAGAAAACTTGGACATACCATCAAGGGTGTTGGTGGCGGATATGGTTTTGATTATGTAACTGAGCTTGGTTACAAAATAGAGGAAGCTGCGAAAACAAATGATGAAAATGTAGTGACGGAGTTACTAACAAAATTAGAAAGCCACCTTGATAATGTGGAGATAGTTTATGAATAATAAATCAAAGATTATTACTTTAATTGTGATTTTATTAATTCTTCCTTGGATTGTATGGTCCTTTGGTCCTCAGGAAGAATTAGATGTTGCGATTTTTAACAAAACCGTGTCTGATGGTTCTTTTAGCGAACACCAAGGGGTTACCTGGTTACTTAATCATTTGAAATATACTCAAAGTGATGGAAAAATTTATAATGAAAACAAAGACTATTATGGTGTTGTCCCTATCAAAGCAAGTAACAATGACTTTGAATTCCGTCCCTTACAAAAAGATTTGACTGATAAAGATGTTATTTATATAGCTGATACCTATGGATTAACAGATCAAAAAGAAGAATTTAGCGGTCTTCAGTATAATGAAATAGAGAGTATAACAAAAGCAGCTTATAATGGTACAACGATAATCTCTGAATTTAATACTTTTTCAAACCCGACACCAGATCATGTGAGAGAGTATATGTATGAACTATTAGGTGTTAGGTGGACTGGCTGGGTAGGCAAATACTTTAGCGATTTGTCTGATTCAAACTCTATTCCCGGTGAGGTATTTAAAATTTATCAAGATGATAATAACACTTATGACTATGAAGGAGAAGGCTTTATATTTTTAAATGAAAAGAAACAGCAAGTAGTTATATTAGATGAAAGTAAAACTTCTCATATCAAAGGGATAAATATGACTTTTACTGAACAAGGGGAAAAGTTTTTAGGATTAAAAGACGATACAAGTTATACGGGTTGGTTTGATATCACAGAACATGATGAAGAGACAAAATCTTTGGCAGACTTTGATCTTACAGCTAGTTTAACGGAAAATGGATTAAATCAGGCAAAGGAGTATGGTATACCTGAAGAGTTTTCTGCGATCTCTAAGTTTAGTAATAGTATATATGATGCATATTACATGTCAGGTAGTTTTTCTAATATATCAAGTACTCCATTTCATAATTTGGCGGGTCTAGCTAAGATAATGTCTGGTGTGAGTAGTGTGCTAGATAATCAAACTAGATTTTATTGGAGAACTTATGTACCGGTTATGGAAAATATATTAGCTAAAGCTCATGCTGTAAGCGAAAGATCAGATAAACTAGAAGAACTCAAATATGAACATGTCTATGAAAAAGACAATACTCGTATGATATCGAAAACTGATGAAAGTCACATGCAGATATACACTGGTGATAGCTTTGAAGACCTATTTATAAAAGGAGTGAATATAGGGATAGCAAACCCCGGTAAGTGGTTTACTGAATTTCCGGACAAAGAATCAACGTATAGGCAGTGGTTAGAAAAAATTGGAGATATGAATGTTAATTCCGTTAGAGTATATACATTAATGGATCCATCCTTTTATCGAGCTTTCTTAGAATATAATTTAAACAACCCGGGTGATGAATTATGGCTATTTCAAAATATTTGGCCTGAAGAACACCCTGAAAATGATAATTTATTAGGTGAAGAATATGTAGAAGACTTTTACAAAGAAATTGAATATGTGGTTGATGCCATTCACGGTGAAGGAAAGGTACCAAAGCGCCCAGGAAGAGCTTATGGTGATTATTATGCTGATGTTTCACCTTACACAATTTCCTATTTAGTAGGTCGGGAGATAGAAACTTATGAAGTAAATCAAACTAATAAATTAAATGATATAACATCATACCAAGGTGATTACTTGGGAGTTGAAGATGGTACACCAACAGAAGTTTGGTTAGCTAAAGCCATTGATTACACTATGGAGTATGAAGCTAAAAAATATAACTGGCAGCGTCCTAATGCATTCGTAAGTTGGCCAATTTTAGACCCGATCGATCATACAAAAAAGTGGCAAGAATTTGTTGGTGATGAAGGGATTTTTGATGATGAAGCTTCTATCGATATTAGAAATTTTCAAAGGGGAGAAGACTTATTAGCAGGTTTTTATGGGTCATATCATATATATCCTAATTATCCCGATTTTATCAATCATAATCAAAGATATGAAAATTATCAAGATGAAGAGGGAACTTTTCGTTATGGGGGATATCTAGAACATTTTATGGAAAAGCATGAAAACTTTCCTGCTTTAGTTGCAGAATTTGGTATAGCTACTGGTATGGGTAATGCGCATTATAGCCCTGATGGATATCATCATGGTGGCTTGACAGAAAAAGAACAGGGCGAAGGAATTATCAGGATGATGGATAGTATTAAAAAAGAAAACTATATGGGAGGTATTATCTTTGAGTGGATGGATGAATGGGCTAAAAAAACGTGGACGACAGAACCATTCATGATTCCCTATGAACACAATGTTTTTTGGCATAATGTTTTAGATCCAGAGCAAAACTATGGTATATTAGCTAATGAAGCGATTAAGCCTGAAAAAGCTTACTATGAATTGTCTACAGAAAATGGATTTGAAAGAGTTAGTTTTAGAGGAAACGAATCTTATTTATATATTGACTTAGAATTTGATAGAGCGATTGATTTAGCTGATCAGAGTATTATTTTGGGAATAGATACGTATGACAGAGAGAAAGGACAATTTGTTTATAGAGATAAAGGTCTAACTTTTGAAACGGGTAAAGAATTTCTTATAGAAATTAAAAACAAACAAGATGCACAAATTTTAGTAACTCCTGATTATAATGCTGCTAATATGAATTTTGCATCTAAAGCTACTAATACAGGTGAGTTTCATCCTATTACTCCCTTGATTAATGCTCGTATTGTTAGAGAAGATGGATCTGTAATTGAAGAAGTAAGAGAAGATGGGTCTACTCTAAACTACGGAAATTTCCAAGGGACGCATAATCATTGGTATAAAAAGGGTGATGACAAGCTATCTATTCGTATACCATGGGGAAGAATAAATTTAACAGATCCTACTTCTCATAGAGTCCTTAACGATGATGGTAACTATGCTTATCTTGAGAGGGATCAATTAAATACAATTGAAACTGATGGTTTTGTGGTTTCGGGATATTTAATTGGAAATGAAGAAGAAATTATTAGTGATTTTACATCTGAACCATTTTTATGGGAAACATGGGGGGAACCGCGTTACCAACAGAGGTTGAAAAAATCATACGATATTTTGAAAGAACATTGGGATTAATACAAAAGCTCCGTGAGTACATCGGAGCTTTTGTATTACTTAAACTTTACTGGCAAATAGCTAGTAGTTGAATATTACTGAGGTCATTAATTTAAAATTATTAATGTTTCTAAATTTGTCTTAAGTAGTTGACAGATAACATAAAAAAAGAATAATATGGACTTGTAGGATTGTAAAAGTGAGTTTAAATTGAAAAACTTCTATTCTAGGTTATAGTATTTTATTAAGAGTGATGATGTAACAGTTGATATGGCTGTATTAGTTACAGGAATTAGGACTGTTCAGAAACAAGATGACCTAGGTGAATCCGAAATAAATTATGATTTTAGTATAATCTACAAATTTAGCCTGAGTATTGTATAATAGAACAGAAGGCGATGTACAGTTAGCAGCAGTTAATACCCGAGGTGCTTAATTAGGATTACGGGGGTCCCTGTAATGGTATGCACATAAATCAGCGTATAAAGTACTTCTACAATATCATGGGGTTACAAATGTAAAATCTGTGAACTTCCCGGGGAATTTACAAGATTTGAGGTAGACAGATTTATCTACCTTTGATATACCTTAAAATCCCCGGTAAAATAATGTTTTGAATAAGGGTTTAATTGCATCCATAATGGAATTGAAAGTAGAATATCTAAAATATTATCTTCACTAATTTTAAAGTTTAATTGCATCCATAATGGAATTGAAAGGTTAAAATATTTATTCATTGTTATCACTCCTTTTTAGTTTAATTGCATCCATAATGGAATTGAAAGTTTGCTTCTGTCTTTCTCTTTCTTCTTTAAACCCTCGTGTTTAATTGCATCCATAATGGAATTGAAAGTCATATATTTTTCGGAGGGGTAGGCAGAAAGAAGAGTTTAATTGCATCCATAATGGAATTGAAAGATTTTTCCACGCACTCTAAACTTATCAGTAGACACCTGTTTAATTGCATCCATAATGGAATTGAAAGGGTCTATCTAAATACTTACCAAACGGGACTATCACACCGTTTAATTGCATCCATAATGGAATTGAAAGAAATGAGTGTTATGAGGAGTTAGTAGAGGAGAGAAAAGTTTAATTGCATCCATAATGGAATTGAAAGAATACAAAGACTGACGAGTTCAAGGAAGCTACTCAGGTTTAATTGCATCCATAATGGAATTGAAAGCATCCCTTAATAAAGCTACAATTAGCTAACAAAGACGTTTAATTGCATCCATAATGGAATTGAAAGTAATTTTTGATGAGATACATGAGTATGAAGATTACAGTTTAATTGCATCCATAATGGAATTGAAAGTGTAATGTCTCCTATTCTTTGGTCTAGTTTTTCTATTTGTTTAATTGCATCCATAATGGAATTGAAAGTTTTTAATTGATAGGTCATTGATGACCTTGTTTTGGTTTAATTGCATCCATAATGGAATTGAAAGATGGGCTAAAGAAATAGCAGGAGTAGGTTTAGTGAAGTTTAATTGCATCCATAATGGAATTGAAAGCAAGTATTTGCTTGATAAATACAATATTGAACCTAAGTTTAATTGCATCCATAATGGAATTGAAAGTTTTTTATTTTGTTTTTATATTCTTGTAATTCTTCTAGTTTAATTGCATCCATAATGGAATTGAAAGGGTATGTATGTCGGAAGAACGGTTTAATTCCGGAGATCGTTTAATTGCATCCATAATGGAATTGAAAGTCAACCGCTTTAGCGCTAAAAGTTACTTCCGTTTCTTGTTTAATTGCATCCATAATGGAATTGAAAGCGGCTTAATAGAAAGACTAGGAGGCGGATTTTGTACGGTTTAATTGCATCCATAATGGAATTGAAAGACGCCAATTCCAACGGCAGCGTCCGGAACTATTGGTAGTTTAATTGCATCCATAATGGAATTGAAAGAACTATGTTGCCATTCATCGGCGTCTATACAATATTTGTTTAATTGCATCCATAATGGAATTGAAAGTAAACATGGCGACGCTCACGTTCGATTTCAATTAAGTTTAATTGCATCCATAATGGAATTGAAAGTTTTCCGATAACTCTCTAACTTTCATCGTGACCCTCGTTTAATTGCATCCATAATGGAATTGAAAGCGACTTTTTCAAAACTCAATAACTCTTGTACCTCGTCGTTTAATTGCATCCATAATGGAATTGAAAGAATTAACAACAAACTTCGGATCTATTTTAGTCATTCATGTTTAATTGCATCCATAATGGAATTGAAAGTGTATATTCGCGTTAGCGCCATTATTTTGATTTCCGGTTTAATTGCATCCATAATGGAATTGAAAGTTAACACAAGCTCTATTCCTGCTAACTTGCCTTTGAGTTTAATTGCATCCATAATGTAAGCGTCAAATAGCACCCACATTGATTTAATAAAAAACTCCCATCTCATTAAATAAATAAGTGGGAGTGACTGTTATAATCAGTTTTTGCTATTTGCTTTGAGTTTTTTGCAACTTGCAGTTTTC